>SKGZ01000136.1 GCA_007117175.1 Bacteriovoracales bacterium
ATTATATGAATTCTTTGAAAATTTTGAATCTGAACACACTAAAAAAGCATACTGGACTGACATTGTCGATTTTTTAAATTTTTGCCAAGAACATCTTCACATTAGGCAATACCAAATGATTGAGAGATTCCATGTCATCTCCTTTAAAAACTGGCTTACAAATCTTGATCGTGCTCCAAAGACAATTAATCGTAAATTAGCAGCCAACTCTAGTTTTTTTGCATTTTTAGTGGAAAAGAATATATGTCATTTCAATCCTTTTGATTGCATTAGAAGACCTAAGCAGGTCTGTCGCAATCATACTCAAGACTTGCAAGATGAAAATGTGGAAAAACTATTAGCAGTCTGCCAGCAAATGCAAGGAGCAAGTGCCCCACTCCACAGTGCCATCATCTATCTACTGTTTTTTACAGGGATACGTAAAAATGAATTAATAGAACTTAAACGAAAAGATTTCTATCTTGAAGACAATGGCCACTATTGGATTCAGATTAAGGCCAAAGGCGGCAAATATCTGCAAAAAATAGTTCCCCAAGTCTGTGCTGATCAGATCCTAAACTACCTTGATTGGTGCCGACAAAATCAACAGCAAAGACAAGAACAAGACTGGTTGTTTCAACCTACTCGCAACCCATTAAATGGCAATCTCAATAAACCTTTAAATCCTAAGAGTGTGGATTATATCTTGTCACGAGCTTGTCAAAAAGCTGGTCTCTCAACAAAAATCTCTCCCCATTCCGCTAGGGCCACCTATATTGGTTCTGCTTTAGATGGAGGCATGGATCTCTACAAACTAGCTCAGGATGTGGGTCATAGTAGCGTTAAGACTACAGAAGATTATAATAAGCGGCGTAGACGAGTTAAGGATAGTGCTGTTTTCCATCTGGGCTATGGTCAAAGAAAAAAAACGGCTTAAAAACTCAGCCTTGCCCACTGCCTAACAATCAAGTTAAAATGAGCAAATGAACAATATAAACCAGCCTCTCAATAATTTCAGTTTTCCAGAAGAAGAGTTAAAAATTCTACACTGGTGGCAAGAGAATCAAATTTTTCAAAAAAGTTTAGTGCAAAATAAAGAAAGCAAGCCATACATATTCTATGATGGCCCTCCATTTGCCACCGGATTACCTCATCATGGTCATCTGGTGGGATCAACTCTTAAAGATATTATCCCACGTTATTTTACCATGAAAGGGTATTATGTTCAGCGCCGCTTTGGGTGGGACTGCCATGGTCTTCCCATTGAACATGAAATTGATAAAGCGCTTAAGATGTCCTCACACGATGCAGTTAAAAAATTAGGAATTGCTGGCTATAACAATCAATGTCGGGCAATTGTTCAGAAATACACCAGCCAGTGGAGAGAAACAATTAACCGTATTGGCCGCTGGGTAGACTTTGAAAATGATTACAAAACAATGGATGTCACCTTTATGGAGTCCGTTTGGTGGGTTTTTCAACAATTATGGAACAAGGGACTTATTTACCAGTCCACTAAGGTTATGCCTTTTTCAACAGCACTTGAAACCGTTTTGTCTAATTTTGAAGCTGGATCAAATTACCAAATGGTACAAGATCCTGCCATTAGTGTTTTATTTAAATTGAATGACTCAGATGAATACCTTTGCGCCTGGACAACAACGCCTTGGACGTTACCATCAAACTTAGGTCTTTGTGTCAATCAAAACATTACCTACCTAAAGGTTAAAGATCAAAAACAAAGAGTTCTTATTATCGCAAAGGATCGCTTCGAATACTATCAAAAGAAACTAAACTTAGAACAGATAGAAGAGATTTCTGGAAGCCAATTAGTTGGCAAAAAATACACCCCTCTTTTTAATTTTTTCCAGCAACTCTCAAAAGAAGGTGCTTTTCAAGTTCACCATGATGACTATGTCAGCACTGAGAGTGGGACAGGGATTGTCCATCTTGCTCCTTCCTTTGGAGAAGATGACGAAAGAGTCATCAAGGCTAATCAAGTGACTGCCAATGTTTGCCCTGTGGACTCGAGAGGTCGCTTCACAGAAGAAGTGGGTCCCTATCAAGGTCAATATGTTAAAGACGCTGATAAAAAAATTATTCATGATTTGAAAGAAAGCGGGGCACTGCTAGAACAATCAACGATTGATCACTCTTATCCTCTTTGCCCTCGATCTCAAACACCACTGATTTATAAGGCAATACCCTCTTGGTATGTCAATGTAGAGTCGATTAAAAGTGATCTGCTTGCTGCTAATGAACAAATTCATTGGGTTCCTGAACATTTAAAAAAAGGTCGTTTTGGAAATTGGCTAGCAGGAGCTCGAGACTGGGCGATTTCACGGAATAGGATTTGGGGTACTCCCATTCCACTTTGGTATAATAGTGAAACTGAAAAATATATTTGCATTGGTTCGCGAGAGGAATTAGAAAAATATACCGGCAAGAAGCTTAATGACCTCCACCGTGAGTTTGTAGATGAGTTAGAGTTTGAAATTCCAGGAGAAGAAGGTCGCTACCGAAGAGTAAGTGAAGTGCTCGACTGCTGGTTTGAATCTGGTTCTATGCCCTATGCTCAACTGCACTATCCCTTTGAGAATAAAGATCTTTTTCAAAAAGCATTTCCTGCAGAGTTTATTGCTGAAGGTCTTGATCAAACCAGAGGCTGGTTTTATACTTTGACAATTCTCAGCGCTGCCCTTCACCAAAAACCAGCATTTAAAAATGTGATTGTCAATGGTCTCGTTTTAGCTGCTGATGGGAAAAAAATGTCTAAGAGCCTTCGCAATTATACTGCTCCAGATGAGCTTATGAAAAACTATGGAGCAGATGCTCTGAGAATCTTCCTCATCAATTCTGGCCTAGTACGAGGAGAAGATTTAAAATTCAGTGATGAAGGCGTCAAGGAAATGGTTCGAAAAGTTTTACTGCCTTGGTATAACTCCTTTCGCTTCTTTTATACTTATACTCAAACAGACCAATGGCAAACTGAAGAAAAAAGCTTGCAAGAAGCACCAAAGCATATTCTAGACCAATGGATCCTATCGGAATTACAAACATTAACTAATACTGTGAACCAGCAAATGCAGCAATATAAGCTGTATAATGTTATTCCAGCACTTTTTCGTTTCATCGATCAACTTACCAACTGGTATATTCGGCTTAATCGAAAAAGATTTTGGTCGGAAGGCAACGTGAATAATCAAGATAAAATGCAAGCTTACCGAACACTTTATCAAACCCTAGAAAAACTTTCATTATTAATGGCCCCTTTTACTCCCTTCTTATCAGAGACCCTTTATCTCCAGTTAAAAGGTTTACGGAAAGACTGCGAAAAAATGCCTCAATCGGTGCACCTTTGCACATTTCCTGAAGAAAGTCATGCTACAGTTAATCCCAAACTAGAAAAAGCTGTCCACCTAATGCAGCAAGTGATTTTACTAGGAAGACAAAAAAGAGTGCAAGAACAAGTTAAAGTAAAAATCCCTCTGCCTAAACTTAAAATCATCCATAGAGACTCAAGTTTTCTAGAGCTTATTAAGGATCTAGAAGAAAATATTAAGATTGAGCTCAATGTAAAAGAGATTGAATACGACACCGCAGAGTTCAATTATATAAAACTTTACGCCAAGCCTAACTCTCCCCTGCTTGGTAAAAAATTTGGTAAAAAATTTAGAGATATTGCTAAAGGAGTCCAAAGCCTTAATTCAGAACAGTTAAAAGAATTTGAAACAAACAAAGAGCTTAGCATAGAGGGAGAAACGATCTCTCTAGACGAAGTTTTTATTTATAGAGACCCCCTTCCCAATACCCAAGCAATGGCCAATGCAGATATCACAATTGATCTTAACTGCCAACTCGATCAACAATTAATCAATGAAGGCATGGCAAGAGAAGTTATTAACAGAATCCAAAAGACAAGAAAAGAAGATGATCTTAACGTCTCAGAAAGAATATCTATTGTCATTCATACAAGTCCAGAGTTGCAACAGGTCATCGAAGATTTTTGGAGTTTAATTTCCAAGGAAACACTGGCCTTATCCTTTTCTTTTTCAAATAAAAAGCAGCAACATCAATTGGAGATTGATGACCAACCATTTGAAATCTCCATTACAGTCAAATGAGATTCTTAGTAAGTGTATATCTGCTCTCTAGTGCTATTTATACATGGACTCTTGAACCTAAGGAGTCTTTTCATGAAAATCAATATCAACACAAACTAGTCTCAAAACAAATAGAAGCTATTTTTGATAATTACTTTTTATTACTTGACTTACTTAAAACGGAGTCATTCGTTGAAAAAAAACTCACCAACCTTTTTCGTGACTTTCTTGAGAAAAATCACGCAATGCATTGGCACTGCCAAAGAAAGAAAAGTAAAGATGATTGCACCCAAGTTATTGAGCAACTCTCTAAAGTCACTTTTGAGTTAGATATAGCCTTTCTCCATTTTTTAGCACAAAGTCTTCAAAAAGATAATTTTCGTCCCAACTTGATCTATTATCGCTCTTTTCCTCTTCTTTCTCTTAACTTAATGTCTCTTTATCAAAAAACATTGCATGCATTACATCTCAAAAACACAGATCAAATCTTTGATGCTGCAATCACGTTGAGTTATGATAGCGTTAAAATCAAGTCTCAAATTAAGTATTTTTACAAAGGATTAGTGCAATCTCAAAAAATTATTTTTATAGATCTTTTTTGGGATTTTTTTGTCAATGACTTTCTTTCCTACTCATCTGCAGAATTTGATCATAAGGGTTTCATCAACAAGCTCGATAAAAGTAATAAAATCTTAAATGACCTTAATTACACCTGTGACAAACTGCTTAAAGAAAATCAAACCTCCGAAAGTAACCCTATTTGTAAGTCACTTATGAGGCAATGGAACAGTATCCTAAAAATTGTTCTTAAAAGAAGCAATTAGAAAAGGTCTTGCGGCTTCATTTCATGCAGGTGCTTAATCACCGCATTCAAGAAAAGTCCACCCAGTTCGCCATCCACTAGTCGATGATCATAAGTATGAGTCCCATACATCATACTTCTCACCGCGATTGAATCATCTTTCATCACCACTACTCTTTTCTGGATGACTCCAGCGGCAAAAATTCCGACCTGAGGTTGTAAAATAACAGGGGTGGCCATAATTGTTCCAAAACTACCGACATTAGTGAAAGTAAAAGTTCCACCTGATAATTCATCCATGGAAAGTTTCTTGGCCCTTGCTTTATGTGCTAACTCATTGATTGCGCGACAAAGTCCTAGCATATTGTAATTATCTGCTTGCTTGATCACTGGCACAACAAGCCCATTTCCAGCAACGGCAACAGCACACCCTAAATTAATATCTTTCTTTAAGACAATATTATCTCCATCAATTGAGGCATTCACCATGGGATAATCCTTAAGGGCCATCACTAATGCTCTCATAATAAATGGAGTATAGGTCAGTTTAAAGCCTTCTTGTTTGAAAAACTCATCTTTAAAGCTTTCTCTAAATTTCACTAAATGTGACATATCCACTTCGCCAATTGAATTGACATGAGGAGAGGTTAGCTTTGATTCTGTCATATTTTTAGCAATTGCTTTTCTCATGTTATCCATCTGGATAATTTCAACTCGATCAGTGCTGCTAAAAACAGGAGTCTTGGCAGGTGTGCTCTTCGACTGCTGACTTTTTTGCTCTATAAATTTCTCTAAATCCGCTTTGTTCACTCGACCTGCTGAGCCAGAGCCATCTAGCTTTTCTAACTCTGAGAGCTCAATCCCCGCCTCTTTCGCCATTTTTCGCACTAATGGTGTAAAAAATCTTCTTTCTGAACTCTGCTGTTTTTCATTGCTTTGAGCTACTTTTTGCGACGAAGGAGGCTCAATATCTTTTTCTTCTTTTGAAGAGGAAACACTGCTACTCTCTTTTTCTTGGTTATCATCAATGGCAGCGTCCATATCATCATCAATAACTGCAATCACTTTGCCCACATCAATGGTTTCACCCTCATCATAAAGCAGTTTAACCACTTTACCGGCAAAGGGGGAAGGAATTTCTGACTCTACTTTATCTGTGGAGATATCTAGTAAATTTTCATCAACTTCAATAGTATCACCTATTTTTTTATGCCACTTGGTAATGGTTCCAGTGGTAATCGATTCGCCCATTTGCGGCATGACTACATCCATTTTAGACATTGTACTCTCCTATCTTTTTAGAAATTTAATGATCTTTTTTCTGCATTCATCACTGCTTCAGACAACCACTCTCCTAATGTAGGGTGAGGGTGAACTGTAGCATAAATATCTTCACTGATTCCTTCCATTGTTCTCATCATAACATATTCATGAATCAGTTCAGTGGCTTGCACTCCCACAATATGGGCTCCTAGCAACTCGCCATGTTTCTTTCCTGTCAGTACTTTAACAAAGCCTACCGTTTCATTGGATGCAATTGCTTTACCATTAGCACTAAAAGGTAACTTACCTACATTATAATCAATGTTTTTTTCCTTTAATGCTCTTTCGGTATAACCAACTGATGCAACTTGAGGCTGGCAATATGTACAGCCAGGAATATTGAGAGGATCAAGAGCATGAGGCTTTTGCCCTAACATATGCTCAACTGCGATCACTCCCTCATGACTGGCAGCATGTGCGAGCAGAGGAGGACCGCAAACATCTCCAATTGCATAAATATGAGGTGTCTCTGTTTGATAGTAAGAGTTCACTTTGATAAACCCTTTACTTTCCTTAACACCAGCCTTTTCGATCTCTAGTCCTTGAAAATTGCCAACCATTCCAACAGCAATCAAGCCCATCTCAAAATTATGCTTTTCTGTTTTTCCATTTTTCTTGATAGTAATTGTTACATCATTACCATTATTATGAGCACTCACCTCATCGAGCCCCAAGCTCAATTTTACACCATAATCTTTATATGCTTTTTCAATTTCTTTACTAGAGTCTTCATCCTCTAAAGGCAAGAGATGATTTTGTCTCTCAAAAATATGCACATCCACACCGAAAGCGTTCCAAAAATAAGCAAATTCAACACCAATGGCTCCCGCTCCTATAATGGCAATAGACTTTGGTATTTTTTCCATTTTGATAGCTTCCCAGGCACCAATCAAGCGTTTGTTATCATGCTCTAATCCTGGAAATGTTCGGTAACGAGCCCCAGTCGCAATGACTATGCCTTTTTCAGCGCGGTATTTTTTTTGAGCAACTTTAATTTCTCGATCACTGACAAATTGCGCTTGCCCTTTAATCACGGTAATTTTATTTTTCTTCATTAGGTAATCAACGCCTTTTGAAATTTTGTCAGCAATTTGGTTGGCCCTTTTCACCGCTTGTGCCCCATCGGTGCCCTCCAACTTCACTTTAAGGCCTAAGTCTTTAAAGTCTTTAATTTCATGAACCGCATGAGCTGATTTCAAAACAGCTTTCGTGGGGATACAACCTTTATTCAAACAAACACCACCCAGTCGATCACTTTCAACAATGGCAACCTTGGCACCTAATTGGCTTGCTCTTATGGCCGCAACGTAACCTCCAGGTCCTGCTCCAATGACAATGATATCAAACTTTTCCATTACTCATTCCTTATCACTTTTTAAAGATGGGCTAAGCATAGTCATTTTTTCTGAAAATTCCAAGTTATTCTCTTTACTTGCAAAGAAGGCAAAGGTATATCCAAGTGGTGTTAGACTTATCGCATCAAATAAAAAAAATTGAATCCATCGCCAAGTCAATGGAACTCAGCTCAATATTCCCCCAGGGGCTTGTAGTGCTTGACCTTGAAACCACTGGCCTGTCACCACTGGTTCACGAAATTATTGAAATAGGGGCAGTGAAAATCAATGCAAATGGTCAATGTCAGTTCTTTGAAAGTTTTGTTCGACCTGAAAAAAAAATTGAGTATGAAAATTTTCTTATTCATGGCATCAATAATCAAATGGTTGAAAAAGCAAGACCTATTTCAGCAGTTTTAAAAGAGTTTTTTGATTTTATTCAAGGCTACCCATTACTAGGACATAACCTAACAGTTGATATAGGCTTTCTCACCATGGATGCCATTAAAAATCATCTGCAGTTACCAGCATCCTCATTATTAGATTCTTGCTCCTTGGCAAGGTATGTCTTGAATAGAAGTGAACAATTGGAAAACTATAAATTATCAAGTTTATGTCAGTACTTTTCAATTGATCTTCCTTTTCACCGGGCAGTTGCTGACTCACTTGCTAGTTTCTATGTGACAGCAGAGGTTTTAAATCTTATGAGCGCAGATGAGGTTGAAAATACTCTCAATACCAAAGCCTATTTATTTCAATGGGATCAACTCAGTCAAGAAAGTATAAAAATAAATCAAATTTCACCAATCCTACAAAGCGCATTGCTCTCTGGAGATGTCATCAAAATTAGCTATGATGGCGGTTCCCAAGGAAGAGAGCCCAGACCCATTAGACCAATTTCAATTATACCAATGCCTACCGGACTGGTTCTGTATGCAGAATGCCTAATGAGTGGCCTTAACAAGTCATTTAAAATTAAAAAAATTCTAAATTTTCAAGAAAACTAGTATGTCTCATTGGCAAGAACAAATTAAATACGCTATTAAAGACCTAGGGTCATGGAATCATTTTTGTGAAGAAAATAATAAATCAGAGCAAAAGATTGATCCATCTTTAGAGAGTGTTGAAAAAAAATACCCACTCTTTATTCCTCAATCATATGCCCACCACATGCTAAGCCTTAGCAAGCAATCACCTATTCACAAGCAATTTATACTAAACGCCTCAGAAATAAAAAGCAGCACTCAGGGATACATCGATCCAATCGGGGATCAACTCCATCTCAAAGCCCCTCAAATTATTCACCGCTATGAAAACAGAGTACTCTTTCTTCCTACTCAGATCTGCCCTATTAATTGTCGTTATTGTTTTAGGAAGAATGAAATTCATCATGATCAAGAAATTTTTAAAAAGGCCAATCTCGACTCTTCAATCGATTACTTACAAAATCATCCTGAAATTAAAGAAATTATTTTCAGTGGCGGAGATCCACTGATCTTGAGCAATAAAAAAATAAATTATTATCTGGAATGCTTTAGCTCTATCAAGCATATCCAATATATTCGCTTTCACAGTAGAGTTCCCGTTGTTCTCCCTGAGCGTCTGGATGATGAGTTAAAAGAAATAATTGAGAAATGGAGTAGCAGATTTTCATTTCACCTTGCCATCCATACTAATCACTGGCTTGAGTGGTCAAAGCCAGGACTTACTCAACTTCGCAAAATTCAGTTTTGGCCTTGGCAGTTATTAAGTCAATCAGTTCTACTCAAGGGTGTTAACAATGATGTTCATTCTCTGCAAGAGCTCTTCACTCATTTGTACAATTTTAAGGTACGGCCATATTATTTACATCACCCTGATTTGGTGGCTGGTGGAGAGTTTTACTATATGAGTCTTGATGAGGGAAGAAAGATCTACTCTCAGCTCAGAGACCTTATCCCCACATGGTGTCTTCCTCACTATGTGATTGATCCGCCAACAGGAGTGGGCAAGTCTATTATTGGTCAAGTTTTAACAGAAAAAGGCTCTCACAAGCATCAGATCTTGAGTAGAAAAGGCAATATTTATCATCATGTCGAGATCATTTCTTAAAATTACATTTTTGCATTATACTATTGAGGATGATTAAAGTCTTCGCCATTGACTCAAGAGATAAGTACATAGCAGAGCTTAAAAGAGCTCTGTTTTATTATTTAGGTCTTCATTGTGTCACTCGCTCTACAGTTAAAGAAATGGCTCCTATTTTAGAGTTATTTCCCTATGCAGAACTAATCGTTGTGGCCGATCATTATGATCATCCTAATGATTTAAGAAAGATCATTGCCACCAGAAATAACTACTTACCCATGATTAGTTATGAAACAACTGAAGATGTTGTTGTTCTGATTAAAAAGATTGCACTGGAATTAGAAAAATCTCTTGATCTTGAAGCTTTAAAGCATAAGCTCCATCTTTCTCAACCTTATTTACCAATCTCCTTAAGCTTGGTTTCTGGTATGACTATGACACCATCAGATCTTTTTATCAAAATTGGTAAAGGTGTTCAGGCCAATTATGTCAAGCGAGTTCAAAAGCTTGATGAGATTGATCCTACTGTTTTAACTAAACTTGAACAAGGTTCTGTTGAGTATCTCTATGTCCCTGATAACGAGTTTGATTTATTTAGCACTGCTCTGACCAATCAAATTATTGATGGCATGAGCCAAAGACAAATAGAGACAAGTCATAAAATTGGTAAGCAAGCTCAAGGCTTCACCTATATTCGTAAAGTGACCGAAGTGCTTGATTTTGATGAACAATTTATTGAAGTGCTTAATCAATCCATTGATTCAGTCAATGAATCTTTAAGAAATGATCGCCCACTCAGCCACCTCATTAAAGAACTCATGAACAGAAAAGATTCATTGAGTTTTCAATGCTACTACCTTACTAATCTCATTTGCTTTCATCTGTTACAAAAATTAAAACTAGATATTAATAATAATCTCAAAACATTAATTTCAGCATCCTTGTTTTGTGATTTGGGGCAAGACCAATCAGAGTTACTTCTTGTTAACTCAATGGAAGAATTTCACCAAATGAACTCCAAGCTTACCAAAGAAAAGCAAGAACATATCCTCAATCATGCAAGAATGAATAGCTCTTGGGCCTCACAAATCCCTAATATTCAGCCTATAGTTTCAACTATTATCAAAGAGCACCATGGTAGCCCTAACGGCATAGGTTTTGAAGATACGATGGCCAAACAAATTAATAATCTTTCACAAGTTTTTGTCATTGCTAACTCTTTTATTAAATATTTTCTTAATCCTAAATATCAATTTAATAAAAAGAAAATTATTGAAATCATGCAAAACAGATATACTGATGCCCAATATCAAAAAATAATAACTGAGTTAACCTCTAAAATTGAATAAACTGTAAAAATGAACTAACACTGCTGCTCCCATACCTGCCAATAAGTGCTTTAAGCTATGGCCGCTTATGACTTCAGATGTTAAGTGGTAAATTTGTGTATCTAAGATTTCAGTTATTTTAGCTAAACCATAAAAAAGAAAACAAAGCCAAAGATATCTTTTCTGATAACCATCAAATTTAAAAAGCAATAAGGATAGCAGCAAAAAAACCATACCTCCAAATTGAATGATCAAGTAAAAACTTAAATCATTCATCAGTTGCCAATAAAGAAGGCTAAGCGGTCCTAATAGCAAAAAAAGATAAAAGATATAATTAACTTTTGGTATAGAAAATAAAATCACAAAAATTTGTGCAACTAAGGCCAAGAAACTGAAAGTCATTGGCAATCGATCCCACACTAAGGAAGCATCATGAGGTTGGAAATGATAATAAGCAGAGCCAAAGCAAACAAAAACCAAACTTAAATAAAAAACTCCCGCAATCTGCCTATCTCTTGAGTAACGCGGCAAAAAAATAAGACCATACAGACCTGCTAATAAAAAGATAAGATTACTCAAAACATTCAGGCCATTTTGAAACAATAGAAATCGACTATCAGAAAAATGATGATAGCTCTGATCTTGTGGCCATGGTCCATAAATAAGAACGGCAAAACTCAAGATAAAAACTGCAGTGAAGATAACCGTAAACTTGATAGTGCGTGACTGATCCAATGGATAGGCCTTTTTAAATTTAATATTTTGACAATTATAGCCGAAAAATAAGAGAAATGAAAAAGATCAAAGAAAGTAATAGACTTTTTAAATCAGAGATTGCGTCTTTAACTGAGCAAGCAATACAACTACTCAAAGCAGATCAAAAAATAAAACTGCTAGAAATTTTTTTTATTATTCATAGCTTAAAAGGACTCTACATCTATCATAATAAGTCCAATATAAAGCTCAAGCAAATGATTAAGATTGAAGAAAATCTGTGGATAAAAATAAGAAGAGATGGAAATAACTTATCAGAGGAAGAAAAAAAATCAATTTTACTTTTTTTCAATCAATTACGATTTGAACAACAATCGGTCAAACAAAAAAATCTAAAAGATCTCATCAATCAACTAGAATTATGCTGTCTTATCCTGTCCCAAAAATTTGAGAAAAAAATTAGTTTTCAGCACTTCACTCCCTCACTTGAACTTGCAAATAATATCACCACGGGTTTGAGTGCCATTTTGATTCATCTTTTGCGCAATAGTCTCTCCCATGGCTTCAAGTACAAAGTTAGCGGAGAGATTATAGTTCATTCTCAAGTCAAAAATAAAAAATTACTTATTTATTACTCTGATAATGGCAAAGGCTATGACAATAGCAAGAAAAGCCGGCAAGAAAACTCTAGAAATTTTTTTTCAGGCTTTGGTCTTGGACTTCAAAGTGCTCATTATTACAGCAAAAAAATTAAGGCAACTCTCATCAGAGATACCAGCTGCCAACAAGGCTGCGCTTTTATTCTTTCATTACCTCTCTAATTATGCTATATCTGAATTATGTTTAAAATTTTATTGACCGTATTTATGTTATTTTTTCATCTCAATGTGATGGCTCAAAATCAAGTCAAAGTGCAAATTTCTGGCATGACATGCCAGTCTTGCGTGAAGAAGATAACAGAACAATTTGAGACTCATGACGCTGTCAAAAAGATTGATATCAACCTCAAAGAACAAATGATTGAATTAGATTATGATGAAAAGCAACTGAGCCACCAGCAAATTCAAGAGACTATTGAAGAACTTGGTTATCATTTTCACTCAATTCATCCTCGCTAAATCATATCATAAAATCAGCCCAAATGAAGTGTACACATTGCCAATTACCTGTCCAACAAGCCTATACTATTGCTGGTGATAAAAAAGCCATTTTTTGTTGTTTGGGGTGTCGTAGTGTCTATCAAATTTTAAATCAACAAGGGCTGGCCCAACACTACTATCAGCTCAAAAGTAGTGACCTGCAATTATCACAAATGACTCCAGCTCGTTTTGCCGATAAGAGCAATCTCTACCATCACTTGGATGATAAGGAATTTCAAAAAGATCACACCATTCAATCTAAACAACTCAACAAAGCTCTTTTTTATATTGAAGGGATTCACTGCGTCGCTTGTTTATGGTTACTTGAAAACCTACCTAAGGTTTTACCTGCCATCAAAAAGTCACAATTAGATTTAGGTAGAAATTTACTGGAGTTAAGCTACCAACCAGAATTTCCCCTCTCTCAAATTGCTCAATGTATCCACCAATGGGGCTATCGACCCTTTCCTATTGCCTTTAATCAGAAAAATCAACAAGTCATTGAATTTAAAAAGAAAGAGGAAAAGAAAACGTTAATCAGAATTGGAGTGGCTGGTTTTTGCGCAGGAAATATTATGCTCTATGCTGTTAGTCATTATGGAGGAGCTGAATATGAGTATGCAACCGTTTTTAATTGGGTGAGCTATACACTGGCCTTGCCTATTTTCTTCTTTAGTGCCATTCCATTTTATCAATCAGCTTGGAGTCGTTTGAGCCAAAAAAAAATTTCCATAGATACCCCAATTGCAATCGCACTCATTACCGGATTTATTCATGGTAGCTTTAATTTTTTTAATGACATCTATCATAATTACTTTGATACACTCTCAATCTTAGTCTTTTTATTATTGCTTTCTCGTTATCTAGTAAAAAAAATGAGCGAACGAGGTTTGGAACGCAGTTTGCTCAGTAGCTATTTTCAAAATCAAAGTATTTTAAAACGAAATGAACAAGGAGAATACACAGCGACGGCCAGCCAATATTTAAAAAAAGAAGATATTATTTTATTCAAGCCCCAACAAATTGCTCCCGCTGATTTACTTATTTTGCAAGGAACAACTCAAATTAATACTGCCACTTTAACAGGAGAGCCATTTCCTAAAACTGTTCAGCAAGGAGATCATATTCAAGCTGGCTCTGAAAACACTGGATCGGAAATTAAGGCCAAAGTTATTGCAAGGATGCAAGAGAGTGTTTGGGGGCAAACATTAAAGCAAATTGAAAGTTCCTGGGGAAATAAGAACTTACTCCATCATACTCTTGATCTCATCGCTCAGCGGCTCATCAGTGTGGTCTTGATCATAAGTGCACTGATCATTTTCTACTTTTACTGGCGTAGTGATCTGTTCACCGGTTTGGAACGATCCTTAAGCTTAATTATTATCACCTGTCCCTGCGCTCTAGGCTTAATTGCTCCGCTGGTCAATATTAGAGCTCTTAAACAGGCGACCAGTTATGGCATTCTTATCAAAGATGAATCTAGCCTTGAAAAAATACAGCAAATCCAGGCCATTGCTTTTGATAAAACTGGAACCATTACCACTGGTCAGTTAAAAGTGCTCAACTGGCCTAGTCAAATGACTGAAGAGGAACAATTAAAAATCGCCAATTGTGTCTATCACCTGGAAAAAAAATCTCACCATCCTATTGCCTTGGCGCTGAAAGAAATTTGCCTTTTTTACTTTCCCCAAGTGGAAAAGATGCCATCACCTTTTCAAGAACATAAGGAAGTCTTATCTCAAGGTGTTTTTGCTCAGATGGGTTCTTCAAACTATAGTTTGACTAGTAGCACGGAAGTTGGCGTATCTGAACTTTGTTTAAAGATTGACTTCAAATGTGATGATCAAATCCTATGGACCTTTGAGTTAGAAGATTCTCTTTTTCATGATTCAATTGATGGACTCAAGCGATTAAAAAATCAATATCAACTGCATATCCTTTCGGGAGACTCAAAGCAACGAGTTCAAGCATTAGCCAAAAGAGTTGGAATCAATCAAGAACTAGCCCACTACCAACTCTCACCCCAGCAAAAAGCAAACTTTATAGAGCAAAACAACCCTATTCTAATGGTGGGAGATGGTGCCAATGATGGATTAGCACTTTTAAAATCCCATGTTTCTATTGCTGTTAATGGAAGTGCTGAAATAGGTCTAAAAGCAGCTGATATTTATCTCACTCAACCAGGGATTCAATCCATTCTTGATTTAATCAGTATTGCCAATAAAGCGCAAAAAGCAATTCGCTCCAATCTCTACTTTACTCTCAGCTATAACTTGCTAGGAATCAGCGCTGCTCTCTTTGGGCTAGTCACTCCATTAGTGGCAGCGATTGTGATGCCCATTAGTTCCTTAAGTGTTTTTCTTTTCACCTTTAGTCTTTCATTTTCAAAAAAAAATTATTAATCTAATCACATCGTGGAAATTGTTTTTCTTTTGATCCCATTGACTCTTTTGATTGGGCTTATGGCCTTGGCAAGTTTTATTTGGGCCGTTCGAAAAGGACAATATGACGACCTGGAGAGTCCCCCTTATCGCATGTTATTGCAAACAACAAATATCAAGAAACAAAAGAAAATAAAAAAGGATTAAACTATGAATCATCCAAAACAATTAGAGCAATTTCAATATGATGATCAAATTGTTAAGAACTTTATTTTTGCCACTGTTTTTTGGGGATTAGCTTCACTGCTTGCCGGAGTCTATATTGCCTTTGAGTTAGCCTATTGGAAATTAAATATGGAAACTGCTTGGTTGACCTTTGGCAGGCTACGTCCTCTGCATACCAATGCCGCTATCTTTGCCTTTGTAGGTAATGCTATGTTTGCAGGAATTTATTACTCCACCCAGCGGCTTTGCAAGGCGAGCCTATACGCCCCCTTACTTGCTCGAATGCATTTTTGGTTATGGCAATTGATCATTGCTTTGGGCGGTCTTTCCTTATTACTGGGTTTTACTGACGGCAAGGAATATGCGGAGTTAACATGGCCATTTGATATTGCCATTGCCGTTTCTTGGGTCATCTTTTCAGTCAATACCTTGGGCACAGTTTTCATTCGCCGAGAAAAACATATTTTCGTGGCCATCTGGTTCTATATTGCCACTCTCATCACCGTTGCTCTTCTCCATATTGTCAACGCCATCGTCATTCCTGTGGGCTGGCTAGAAAGTTACCCCGTCTACGCAGGAGTACAAGATGCAGTTGTGCAATGGTGGTATGGCCATAATGCAGTTGCCTTCTTTCTCACCACTCCTTTTCTAGGTCTGATGTATTATTTCATCCCCAAGGCTGCCAATAGACCAGTCTATAGCTACCGCCTCTCAATCATTCACTTCTGGTCACTGATCTTTATTTATATTTGGGCCGGTCCTCACCACCTACTCTATTCAGCTATCCCTGAATGGGCACAAACATTGGGAATGGTTTTTTCTATCGCCTTGTGGGCTCCTTCTTGGGGGGGGATGATCAATGGCCTGATGACTCTTCGAGGGGCCTGGGATCGAGTGCGTAAAGAGCCGGTTTTAAAGTTTATGGCCACCGCGGTCACTTTCTATGGAATGGCCACTTTTGAAGGGCCACTGCTTTCCATTAAGTCAGTCAACTATCTAGCTCACTTCACCGACTGGATTGTGGGGCACGTGCACAGTGGAACCATTGGTTGGAACTATATGCTGATTTGTGGAATTCTCTACTATCTTGTTCCAAGACTCTACAAACAAGACCTATTCAGTCAACGTTTGGCCAATATCCATTTTTGGACGGCCACCATTGGACTACTGCTTTATATTGTGTCCATGTGGAGTGCGGGAATTACTCAAGGTCTTATGTGGCAAGCAATCAATGAGCAGGGATCGCTGACCTATCCTAACTTTGTGGAAACCGTTTTAAGAATTATTCCTATGTATTGGATACGGGCCTTTGGTGGGGTCTTAGTTCTAGTTGGATTTATTTTAATGATCTACAATCTTTTAAAAACCATTAATGCTGCCCCCGCTGCAGTGACTGAGAATTTTCAGGCCGAGAACCAAAGGCATCAAGCAGATCATCAAGGTGATAGCGCTCACCGAAAATTAGAAGGGATGCCAGCAGTGTTTGCAGCTCTTTCACTTATTGCAGTTTTAGTAGGCTCTATTATTTCAATTGTCCCCATGCTCACCACTGATCGCTTCACTGTCAGTGATATTGTCAAACCCTACACCCCACTAGAGCTGGCGGGACGTGACATCTACGTCAGTGAAGGCTGTTATACTTGCCACAGTCAGATGGTTCGGCCATCCCCATCAGAAGTCTTGCGCTATGGAGAACACTCTCGCGCTGAAGAAAGTGTTTATGATCGTCCTTTTCAATGGGGATCTCGCCGAATTGGTCCTGACTTAGCACGAGTGGGTGGTAAGTATAATCATATTTGGCATTATAAGCATATGGAAGATCCACGCTCAGTGATTTCTCAATCGATCATGCCATCCTATCCATGGTTAATCACGGAAAAAACTGACTTGGCAAGTTTGAGACGAAAACTACAAGTGCTGAAAAAAATGGGACATCCCTATACAGAAGAAGAAATTGAATACGCCCAAGAGCTAGCACTGGAACAAGCCCAAGATATTGCCAATGAACTTAATCAATCAGGGATTTCCAGTGAAGTGGTCGACAAAAAAATTGTGGCCTTGATTGCCTACTTACAAAAACTAGGCACTGATATCGAAGACATCGTCAATAAAGAACAACACAAGGATTTAACCTATGATTAAACTTTTTTTAATCGAATCCATACCACTGATCATTCCTCTCAGTCTACTAGTGATGGTGGTTGGCTTTTTTATTTTCTTATGGATTCAAACTTTTCACCCCAAAAATAAAAATTTCTACCATCGATTAAGCTTTATGCCCATTGATGATGATAAGAATCAGGAGCACTGCCATGAAAAATGATGAAAAATCAAAGATTCTGGATGACGAGAAAAACATTGTACTCGATCACGACTATGATGCCATTCAAGAACTCGATCACCCTCTACCCTCTTGGTGGGTGATGACATTCTATGGCGGAATCTTCTTTGCCATCATTTATAGTGTTTATTTTTTCTTCATGGGTGGTTTTAGTATTGAAAAAGATTTCCAAGAGAAAATGACAAAAATCAAAGAACTTAGAAGTGAGTTTGCCAGTGAGGGGGACTTTAACTTAGCGTTTTACCAAGAGCTACTCACTGATCAAGTCATTGCTCAAGGTGAAGAAATTTATAATATCAATTGTATTGCTTGCCACTTAGAAAACGGTAAAGGCGGTGACATTGGACCAAATCTAGCTGATAATTTTTGGAAAAATGGTGATGGCAGCGCTGAAAGCATCTATGAAATTGTTTACAATGGAAGATTAGAAGCTGGGATGCCGCCTTGGGCCGATATCCTACAACCAGAAGAGCTTTATGCAGTGACTGCTTATGTTCGCAGCCTGAGAGGAGTAGAGAGCGAAGGGGCCAAGGGACCTGAGGGGCAAGAATACCCTGTCCCAGCAGATAATGAGTAAGCTGAAAAGTAAATTTGAAAAACATGAATCAAGACTTTCTACCACCGATGAACACGGCAATCGCGTTTATGTCTATCCAGAAAATGTTAAGGGAAAATGGCGCAATCGCAGACACATCTTTTACTGGTCTCTGATACTGATCTACCTAATCCTTCCCTGGATTTACTATCAAAATCAACAATTGGTTTTACTAGACATTGCCAATCGAGAATTTCACTTTTTTGGACAAGTTTTTTATGCCCATAACACTCCTCTGATTGTTTTAGTCTTCATTGGTTTTGCCATGCTCATCGCCTTTCTCACTAGCCTCTATGGTCGAGTCTGGTGTGGTTATGCCTGTCCACAAACTGTTTTTATCGATGCTATCTACTTAAGAATAGAACGACTGATTGAAGGCAACTCTCTTCAACGTGAAAAACTAGATCAAACTCCTTGGAATTTTAAGAAAATTCAACTCAAAACTCTGAAATGGTTTTGTTTTACCTTAGTCTCTCTGCACATTGCTCACTCCTTTATTGGTTATTTTGTGGGCACTAGAGAGCTCTTTTGGATCACTCTCTCTCCTCCCTGGGAAAATTGGACTCTTTTTTTAATGACTATGGGGATCACCGCCCTTTGTCTTTTTGATTTTGGCTGGTTTCGAGAACAATTTTGCACCATTGCATGTCCCTATGGCCGTTTTCAAAGTGTGCTGATGGATGAAAACACTCTGACGGTCAGCTATGACTTTCAAAGAGGAGAGCCACGCAGAGGACTCACCACTCAAGACAATGAAGGTGATTGTGTCAATTGTTATCAATGCGTGCGTGTTTGTCCCACCGGCATAGACATCCGTAATGGCACCCAATTAGAATGCATTGGTTGCACTCAATGCATCGATGCCTGCGATGAAATCATGAGTAAACTGAACCGCCCCAGTGGTCTCATACGCTATGCCAGTGAAAACCAACTCAAAAAAATCCCTCAAAAAAAGATTCAGCCGCGAACAATCATCTATCTTTTTCTACTTTCTCTTATTTTGGCAACATTCATTTACTTGCTTAAAGGGCAACCAAAATTAGATCTGGTGATACTCAATCAAGGCAAATCACCCTACACTGAATTGCAAGGTAGCGCCATTCGCAATCAAAAGTTAATTAAACTTACTCTCAATCAAAAAGATCCTATGGCCATTAAGCTTCGCAGCCACAACCCTGAAATTAAAATCACTACTCCATTGAGTCCCTGGCCCCTTCGTCAAGGAATCAATAAAGCTCCTCTTTTTTTAACCTTTCAAAAAGAGCAATTGAGTCATCAATCCGTATCCATTGACCTTATCAATAATGAAAATCAAGAAGTCATACAAACCATAGAGGTGCAACTTGTCGGCCCTCGCCACTGAACCACTGCTTCCACTCGGTGCTTTATTATTAGGATTGGCAGGAGGTGTTCACTGTATCGGAATGTGTGGACCGCTGGTGATGGCCAGTGCAAAAACTAAAGTACAAATTGCCAGTTATCAAATTGGTCGATTACTGGGCTATAGTCTACTGGCATTGATTGCCACTCTGCTAGGACAAGGCCTATTGCAGTTAGCTCCTTACTTTTCTCTAGTGGGAACAATTCTTATCGCCCTACTCTTTATCACTTTTGGCATACGCAGCTGGCAAAATAAAGGCAGCGATTTTCAGGCCCCATTATGGCTGCAGCGCTTCTTGCAAAATATCTGGAGAGTTCACTTTAATCTTAAAACATGGCCGTTTCTCAAAAGCTTTTTAACAGGCATGCTTTCACTACTACTTCCCTGTGGACTTCTTTATAGCGCACTTTTTGGACTTATTCTCATCACCAATCCCAGTAATCTGTGGCTAGGCCTTTTTGCCTTTTGGTTAGGCACACTGCCAGCTATGGTTTTTGCCCCTCAACTGATCCAAAAAATACTCAAACCATGGCAAAAAAGCTCGCCACAAATCATTGCACTTTTTTTTATTTCCCTAGGACTACTCACCCTTATCCTGCGCCTATGGCCATGGCTAGCAGGTCAAGGAATTGAATCTTGTTGTCAGTAATTTTTCGCAAGTAACTTGCAATTTTATCAATTCACTGGCATAACAGGGCCATGAAAACACATCAGTGCTGTGATCATTCCCTCTCCACTCAACAGGCCAAGGAAATGCTTGCCCAGCACGGTATCAGTCGCACTCAAATCAAAACAAAGATTTTACTGATCCTCTCTCAAGACTCTAAACCTTTAAGCGCTCAAGAGATCCACCAAGAGATTGGACCTCAAAACTGTGACATCTCCTCTATTTGGCGAAGCTTAAAGCAATTTCAAGAAAAAGGACTCACACGCGAGATTAATTTAGGAGAAGAATTTTTTCGCTATCAGCTCAAAGATCCCAACCATGAAGATGATCATCACCACCATCATATTCGCTGCCGTCAGTGCGGTGACATTCAACAATTAGCTGAGTGTAACCTCAATGTCTTTGATAAAATGGTCTCAAAGCTTGGCTATCAAGACACTGAACACTACCTAGAATTTACTGGGATTTGTGCTGATTGCTCTCAGCGATAAAGAAAACGTCTGACAGGTGTTTGATTGGGATTACACTGCCTAAGACTCTTTTTTATCCTCTCACATTTTTGAATTGCCTGCTCTTTGGCGCGTTTCCACACCCAATTGCGAGGATGGCTATGATGGACACCCAATTGACGCTCTAACTTCCCTTCATCCGTTTCAATCTCTAACTCCAAAACCACTCGAGCGGTTTGTCCATTCACTTGAGTTTCAGCACTATTTAAAAGCCGACATTGGCAAGCTGAACTCTCCGATGCCAAGGCAGAAAAAGAGACAAAGAATAAAAAAAGACCTAATTTTTTCATAATCTCTTTATAAGTCAATTGTGCATCGAATTCAATCAACCCTGTAAAAAGGTAATAGTCAGGCCTTATCTAAAAGACACAAGGAAGCAATTCAAGTACTAAGTTCTTGACGTCACAACTAGAAAAATGCTATTGTCTCGCACGACGTCAATAAGGGAGTATTTATGACTAAGACTTTATTCTCATTAATGTTTTTTTTATCATTTAGTTCTGCATTATTTGCCAATGGACATAGTCATATTGTTGTTCAAACTCAATACGAGGACATTATTATTAATTGGTATGACACTCAACTCAGTGAAACGGAAGTTGAAGCACTTTTTTATGCACAAGGAAGTGCATACGCAATCACCAACGGACAACTTTGCTACAATGGCAACCCAGTTAATGTCTTTTAAATTTTAACAGCACTTAACGAATGGTCAATTCTTGGCGATGAATACCAAATTCAAAGAATTCAAATTAATCATAATAATGATATTGGCTACACGGTTTACGATGGAGTCAATGAACAAATTTTCTCACAGGTGACTATCCAGCACTGTCAATAAACACCTGCTCCTCCGCCCTGCTCTACTCCAGCCGTTCTATAAGTTAATTATAAAGTTTCTTGCAATATTAATTTTGTTAGTTCATTCAATCGTTTCGATTGCTAACATCATTGGCATGAACTACCAAAATGGGATCGTCTCAACAACAGTTCTAGAATACAGGAATCATAAACTAGGCAAATCAGTTTCTATCGTAGGGATCATTCACTATGGAACAGATGATTACTATCATCGAATTTCTGATCATCTTCAAGCTCTTAAGAAGGAAACAATTTTACTCACTGAGTTTGCCACATGCAGCTCTGCCTTAACTTCTCATCTTGATTTCTATCAATGTGACAATGAAACAATACAAAAAGCATGGAATCAATCACTGTTTCCAGCTAGACTGAATCAATACTTAAAACTTGACTCAGAAACTTTTGAAAATATGAAAAGATCTGACTTTCTGACAAAAGTACCATGTCAACTAGACCAATATTCGAATATACCAAGGCATTCTGACATTTTCATTGATGATGTTAATCTAGGGCAGCAACTTCTTGCAGCTTTTCTCTACAGAACAGACAGTAAAAAAGAGTGCAATAGCAGCAGTATCATTCAAAAAATTTATAAAAATCCAAAAATCTAGCAAGATGCATATACTCTCTATAATACTATCAATCACTTTAACTTAACTTACAGGGATCATATTCTCATCAATGAACTGTTCAGGACTTTAAGTGAGAATGACAGCGTAGCAACACTTTGGGGCGCAGTTCATAGTTACCCACTTAACAAGGCTCTATTGAAGGCAGGATATGAACTTGTGAGCAATAAAAACATTCATTACATGAATGATCGTGAGGGAAAGAATTGGGCCAGATATCAAGAGATAATTA
>SKGZ01000271.1 GCA_007117175.1 Bacteriovoracales bacterium
CAGAAAAAATGTAAATATCTTTATAGCAATGATCAAGATTTCTTCTTAAGTAAATTCCCTCTGCCAAAGAAGCCACTCCAAAAGCTTCTAAGAAGTCATTGCTGGGCTCTAAGTGATTAGCCATTTGTGCCACCGATAAAATACCCGCACCATAGGCATTGGCTTTGACCATAAAAAGAATAGGTTGTTGCGAAAAGTTTTGACGATAGAATTCGAAGTTAAACCTTAATCGACTTTGAAAAACACTTAGCTTAGAGAGTGTTCTCATGTGAGATCAATTGAGATTTTTTTCGCAGAGAATCCGCTCCAGTAAAAAACCATTTTTTTAAAAAGTTAGCACTGCTGGGTTGAATCAGACCTAAGGAAGGATAATCTAAGGTACTCAAAACTGGAGTTTTGGCAAAGTAATTCCAATATTCAAATTGATGAATAAACTTTTTGATCCTTTCATAATTAGCAGTAAAAGCACCTTCAGGGAGCAAGCAGAGAATATGCAAAGTACCAAAGGTGGAAATCTTCACATCTCCTTGCATTTTTTGTGATAATTCTAATAGAAAATCACTAAAGAAACTCTTCCATTTAAAATCCCTCTCTCTAAGAGCAATCGCCTGATTAAGAGTGCTAAGGTTAATATTCACAAAACGATAGCCCGCATCTTTTTCAGCATGAGAAGCTTCATCTAATAAATGAAAAACATCCCAAATTCCTATAAACTGCTCCACTGATTCATGTTTTTGTTTTTGCAGTAGAGTTTTACGGTAGAGATTACTCAAAAGAGTTTCCATCAAGCCCCATTGATAATGATTGTGTTCTGAATTTCTAAGCTTTAAGAAAACTAAAAAGTCTGGTTGATGGTGGGATCCTTCAATTCTCAAAAGCAAAGAGTGAACTCCCATGGTCTCAAAAATAACTTGCATAGCCATTTCTTGAGCGAACATTTCAATTCCATCTTCACAGTTTTTACCCAACCATAAAGGAGGAGTCTTGACGAACTTTAAAGATGATAATCGCGGTGAAATTAATTTTTGCGCTGAAGAATTCAAGCAATAAAAACTATAATTCTCAATAAGTTTCCACTCATCTAAAAAATGTGCAAAGCTTTGAATAAAATCATCTTGATCTAAGTAGCTCCCCACTTGAAATTTTTTCACAATTTCAGCAGTCTTTTTCATGCGATCAATGGCTTCTTGAGCGTGACTAATTCTCTCTTCTTGCTGGGAGTAATTTTTTTGATAACGCTGAGTTTGCAATTCAAATTGCTGAGCCTTTAATTTATTTTTTTGAATCATACGAGCAGTGTTCACCATATTAGAGATTTGATGGGTTAAGGAAATGTCATGGTGAATAAAACCAATATTGGCAACCCGATAAGCGGTGGTGACAAAACTCTGAGTACGTCTATTCAAGTAAAATCCGATGGAGACCTTGCCTGTTAAGACTTTAGGGTGCTCTGCTAAGGACCTTTCATTTTGATGCAAAGAAAGCACATCACAAATCAATAAATCTGGAGTTTCTTCGTTGAGATACTCCCATATTTCATCTAGCTCTCGATAGTAATAGGCAAAAACACCATTATTTCTCAATCCTTTCGAAATTTCGTGCCCCAATTTCAGGTTTTGGGTCAAAATTGCCACTTTTAATTCATCACAATCTTGAATTTGCAGTTCAAAAGTACTATCCATAGTGTCACTCACTTGATGATCCATAATATAAATAGTATCCGAAGCAAAAGGTAAAAAGACAAGCAATGAACAAGCAAATCAATGGTAATTTCCCACTACAGCACCTTAAATTTGGGGTTGAGAATGAATTTCATCTCAATGCTGACAAGGATCAATGGCTTCAAGATTTACTACAAGAGCTGACTGATGGCCGTGAACCGGCTGAACTTAAGGCCCATTTAACCCTTAAAAGAGAGCGATCTCAACAAGAGGGTGAACTCATAACACTAGAAGCAAAAGTCAGCGGCCAGTACTCAACTCTATGCGTTAAAAGCGGAGAGCCCATGATGGTTGAGATCAACTTTCCCCTAAAGGCAATCTTTCTCAATCAAAATAATAAAGAGGATCAACTTTTTGCTGAGCAAACTGAATATTACTACAACGGACACATATTTGAACTCTATCAACTGGAAAATAAACAAGTTCCGCTGCAACATGTTATTCGCGAGCATATTCAACTCAATATTCCCTTTCTCCCCAGTAAAGACCTGGACTAGCTTATTTTTTTGTTGGCAAATGCTAAGTTTTGAGCTAACAATGGCAGTTGCTTTTTAAATTAACTTAAGAATAGGAATTGGAGGCTTTGTGGCAGTCCCTAAGAAAAGAACCAGTGTATCACGTAAAGGCTTAAGAAGAGCTGGCCAACACCATAAACTTTATAGAAATTTTTCTATGGCATGTCCTAATTGCGGAGATATCACTCTTCCTCACCGCGCTTGCCCCAGCTGTGGAACCTATAGAGGACGCGAAGTTTTTGCACTTAAGCAAAAAGAAACTGAAAATACTGAAGCAGAACAAAACCAAGCCTAGGGCTTAAGGTCGACCCATGGAAATTAAGGGCACCGGACACTTCGTTCCTGAAAAAATTCTTGATAATCATTATTTCGCCTCTATTTTGGATACCAGTGATGAGTGGATCACTGAACGCACCGGTATTAAAGAACGCAGAGTCTGCGATCCAGACAAAGGAGAATTTCCCAGCTATATGGCCGAAATGGCTGCCAAAAGAGCATTAGCCGCCGCCAATCTTGAAGCAAATGATATCGACCTTATTCTCTTCTCAATCACTATTCCCGACATGTTTTTTCCCAACACATCTTCAGTACTGCAAGCTCGACTTGGCATGACTAATCAGTGTCCCTGCTTAGATATTTCGGCAGCTTGCTCGGGCTACCTTTACGGACTGACAATTGCGAATAGCCTTATTGAAACAGGGACTTATCAAAATATTTTATTAATTGGCTGCGAGATGACCAGCCGCTTTAATAATTGGGAAGATCGCAATACTTGTATCTTATTTGGAGATGGTTGTGGAGCAACTATCTTGGGGCCATCGACCAATGGTCCATCTAAAATGCTGGCTAGCCAGTTGAGTAGTGACTCCAGTAAAAGAGAAGCTCTCATTCTTTATGCAGGGGCAGCACAAAAACCAATCACTGAAGAAGTTCTTAAAAATAAAGAACAATACGTGACAATGGATGGGCAACAAGTTTTTAAAGCAGCTGTTAAGACTTTAGCTGCCAACTGTGAAAATGTGCTCAAAACAGCTGAGCTTAATCACGAACAAATTGATTGGTTCATTCCCCATCAAGCTAATTTACGAATCATTGAAGCAGTGGCTCACCGCTTTAAATTCCCCGCAGAAAAATGCATTATTAATGTTCAAAAATATGCTAACACCTCTTCTGCTTCTATCCCTATTGCCCTTGATGAAGCCATTCGTGCAGGAAAAATCCAAAGAGGACAAAACTTACTGATGGCTGCTTTTGGAGCTGGACTGACTGCGGGTGCAGCTATTTTAAAATACTAATTCATAGGATTTTTGCAATGTCTGAAATCAACTTAGTTTTTCCCGGTCAAGGTTCTCAATTTGTCGGCATGGCAAGAAATCTAATGGAAACAACAATTGCAAAAGAAATGATGGAAAAAGCCGATGAGACTCTAGGCTTTTCAATCTCCAAACTAATGCTAGCAGGTCCTAGTGAGCAATTAGGTCTGACAACTTACACTCAGCCGGCAATCGTCACCCACTCTTTGATTCTTTTTGAACTGCTGAAAGAGATTTTAAAGAAAAAAAATTATAGTGTTCATATGGTCTTAGGTCACTCGGTGGGAGAGTACAGCGCTCTCAGCACTGCGGGTGTCATGAGCTTTGAACAAGCCTTACTGGCAACACACACTCGTGGCAAGGCCATGCAAGAAGCAGTTCCAGCTGGGCGCGGTTGTATGTATGCTCTTTTAAAAGCTCCTCTTTCCATTGTGGAGAAAGCATGTCGTGAAACGCAAGGAATTGTAGAAATTGCCAATTATAATTCAGAAAAACAAGTGGTGATTTCCGGTCAAAATGAAGCCTGTCAGGCTGCTCTTTTATTAATGGAAAAAATGTGTAAGCAGGAAAACCTTTCTTCCATTAGGGCCATCAAGTTAGCAGTTTCCGCTCCTTTTCACAGCTCCATGATGAAACCGGCAGAAGAAAAAATGACTGAATTTTTTAAGGCCCAAAAACTCTGTGCCAATAAACTTCCCTATATTGCCAATTATGATGCTCAGCTTTATCCCGTTGGAACGACTGGAGAAAAAATTCAAGACAATCTTATCAAGCAAATTTGTGGAAGTGTCTTATGGACCCAATCAATACAAAAACTTGAAAATGACTATAAAATTATTGAGGTTGGACCTGGCTCTGTGCTCAAAGGATTAATGAAATCTATCGACAGCAAACTCAATGTACTAAGTTTCGATCCCAATTTTTCTTGGCAACAGACCACTGAGACCATTGATCAATTCTTGTAATTGCTGGAAATTACTTTTTTTGTTATAGTTTTTACAAATTATAAACCTGTGGTGTCCACAAGAAAGCGGGAGAGCTCATGGAAGTCCAAGAAAAAATTTTTAAACTAGTTGCCCAAGCTACTAAAACTGACATCAGCGAAATTAAAGAAAGTACCAGCTTTATTGATGATCTCAACCTAGACTCTTTGGATATGGTTGAGCTGATGATGAATATGGAAGATGAATTTGGAGTAGAAATTCCAGAATCAGAAACAGAAAAATTAAAAACTGTTGGGGATGTCATCCAATTCCTCAAGTCCAAAAACTAGCACTGATGACTCTTTCAAGGGTTGCAATAACTGGGATTGGTGGAATTTGCGGTCTTGGAAGCAACTCAGAAGAAATATGGCAAAACTCTATTGCCGGAAAGTCCGCAATCAGAAAACACCCGAAACTCACAGCAGCAGTGCAAATTGCCGGCTACTTACCTGATTTTCAAATAAGCCCACATCTCTTATCGGAAAAAGAGCAAGATCGTTTTGATCTCTTTATTCACTATGCGCTTCACTCAATTGATCAAGCCTTGAAGATGAGCCAACTCCTTGGAGACAATCACTATCAAAGTCATCGTATGGGCTGTATCTTGGGTGTCGGTATGGGTGGCTTTCCCTTGATTGAAAAAGAACATCTGGCCTTTGAGCAAAGAGGGCCAGAGCGGAAAAGAACATCTGCCTTTTTTATTCCTTCAGTGATTCCCAATATGGCCAGCGGACTCGCTGCCATTAAGTTTCAACTCCATGGAGTGAATTACGCCATTTCCAGCGCCTGCGCCTCCAGTGGACATGCAATTGAAGCCGGCTTTCAGCAAATTCAATTGGGCAAGCAAGATGTGGTGATTGTAGGCGGAGCAGAAGCTGTCACCACCAATTTTACCGTCAGTGGTTTTCACTCTATGAAGGCCCTTTCTAAAAGAGAAACACCTGCCGAATTGGCTTGCTGCCCTTTCGATCAAAAAAGAGATGGTTTTGTCATAGGCGAAGGTGCTGCAGTTTTAGTGCTAGAAAATTATGAACAAGCTCAAAAAAGAGGAGCAACTATTTTAGCTGAGCTTATCAGCTGCGCCTCGACCTCTGATGCCCATCATATCACAGCACCACACCCTGAAGGTCTTGGAGCAGCCATGTGCATGAAAAACGCTTTAGCTGCTGCGCAATTAAATGCTGAAGACATTGATTATATTAATGCCCATGGAACCTCAACACCTCTTGGAGATATTGCCGAAACACTGGCCATCAAAAGTATCTGGAAGGAAAAGGCTTCTCAACTCTCCATTAGCTCCACCAAGTCCATGACCGGCCATCTATTAGGTGCTGCCAGTGCACTGGAAAGTCTTTTTTGTGTTCAGTCTTTAGTCCATCAAGTGATACCACCGACCATTAATTTAACTGAACCCGATGCTCAATGTGATTTAGACTATACCCCACTCAAGGCTAAGAAAAAAAATATCAGATACGCACTTAATAATTCATTTGGCTTTGGTGGAACCAACTCAACTTTAATTTTTAAAAGGTATCATGATGACCAGTCTTAATCTTGATCTATCCAAAGTTGATCCTCAAATGCACCAACTGATTGAGAAAGAATACCATCGGCAACTCAATGGACTAGAGCTAATTGCCTCTGAAAACTATGCCTCCAGAGCAGTGATGCAGGCTCAAGCAAGTGTGTTAACCAATAAATATGCCGAGGGCTATCCGCAAAAACGTTATTATGATGGTTGTGAATACATTGATCAAATTGAACAATTGGCTATTGATCGAGCAAAAAATATTTTTAATGTGCAATATGCTAATGTCCAACCCCACAGTGGTGCTTCGGCGAACTTAGCAGTGATGAGTGCCTACCTCAAGGCAGGAGATCGTATTTTGGGTATGGATCTAAGTCAGGGTGGACACCTCACTCACGGAAGCCCAGTTAATTTTTCTGGTAAATTTTATCAGGCTCATCATTACGGACTTGATCTTAAAACAGAGCGCATTGATTACAACCAAGTTTGGGACCAAGCTCTTAAAGTCAAACCGCAAATGATTATCGCAGGAGCTTCTGCTTATCCCAGACAAATTGACTTTAAAATCTTTGCAGAAATCGCTCAAAAGGTTGATGCTATTTTGCTCTGTGATATGGCCCATATTGCCGGCCTGGTTGCCACTGGTCTGCACCCTTCTCCCGTTGGCCATTGCCATATTATCACCTCCACCACCCATAAAACGCTGCGCGGTCCCAGAGGTGGAATTATTCTCAGCAATGATCCAGAAAGGGCCAAGAAACTTAATTCA
>SKGZ01000024.1 GCA_007117175.1 Bacteriovoracales bacterium
AATTCAAAATCATAATAAAATTAAGAAATTTATTGGAGAACAAGAAATTTCTTTTGACTGTCATCCTCATAAGAAATCTGCCATTTCTCAAGAGCTTACGGCAAGCATCCAATCGTCACAACCTATACTGCATTGGAACGGTCGCAAGTACCTAGGAACATTTTTACTACATAAAGAAAAGAACGAAAAACATTGCCAATTAATTCATCGTATTCCCATGGATAACTATATTAGTACTTTATTGGCCAAAGAAATGGATAAAAATTGGCCGATTGAAGCATTAAAAGCACAGGCCGTGGCTGCCCGAAGCTACGCCCTTTATCATGCTCAACTATCCAATGAAGAGAAAAAGGCCTTTCACCTAGAAAACTCAGAAAGGTTTCAGGTCAATGGTACAGTGGAAGATGAAAATTATAAAACACTCTCTGCTGCTAAATCTACTTCTGGT
The DNA here is from genome assembly GCA_007117175.1 of Bacteriovoracales bacterium. GTDB lineage: Bacteria > Bdellovibrionota > Bacteriovoracia > Bacteriovoracales > Bacteriovoracaceae > SKGZ01. The sequence continues at coordinate 449 of SKGZ01000024.1, forward strand.
CAAGTTTTAGTTAATCAAAAAGGAAAAATTGAGCCCATTTTTTATCATTCCAAGTGTGGAGGTAAAACTCTTAGGCCCCATGAGGTGTGGGGAGGTTTTATGGACTCCTATGCTTCTGTTGATTGTCCTTTTTGCAAAAACCATGGTACTGCTCGCTGGACACACCAAATAGCACTCACACAATTTCAAAACTATATTGACAAGGTCTCTCTTACTCAATCATCCAATAAAAATATTAAGGTGATGAAGAACCAGAAATATGAACGTCTTCTGCGCTATTATCAACAGAGTGATCTCAAGACTATACCTAAAGCACAATTGCGCAATAAAATCGGCAGAAAAATCTTTCCCTCTAATAATTTTTATATCTCCCAAAAAGGATCCTCCATCACTATCCAAGGTGAGGGCTATGGGCATGGAGTAGGGATGTGTCAATTTGGCGCATATGAACTCGCTCTTAGAGGATATACTTATCAAGAAATTCTTAGCTATTATTTTCCCAATCATCAAATCAAGAAGGTTGATCATTGATGAAAAAATATTTTATTCTTTTACTTTTTCCACTTTTTATCAAAGCTCAAGTTGTGTTAATCGATCCTGGGCACGGAGGAGCTGAGGGGGGAGCAGAAATCAAGGTTGGGAATAAATACATTAATGAAAAAGATTATACACTCAAGTTTGCCAAGATACTTAAAGAGCAGATCAAGGATCGCTATAGAACTTATCTTACTCGGGAAAATGATCGCTTTGTTTCTTTAAATCAACGAGCCAAAATGGCCGACACTGTCAAAGCCGATTTAATTATCTCACTGCACTTCAACTCGTCTTCTTATCCCTCCGCAGCCGGAATTGAAACATATTATCTAGATAACCATATGGATAAGGCCGTTAAGAAAGTTGAAAGAGAGGAAAATATCCTACCAGGTGAAGAAGACTTTGTGATTAATCACATCCTTGTTGATCTGGCCATCAAACTCACTTCCAGCAACTCTCAAAAATTAGCCTCCTACATTCATCAACAAAGCGTCGAAAGCCTTGGTCCTTTCCAAATTAAAGATCGCGGTCATAAACCCGGTCTTTTTTACGTACTGGCCCTTAGTAAGCGACCTGGAGTCTTAATTGAAGGAGGATTTCTTTCTAATCAAAAAGAGAGAAAAATGATTACTGAAAGTGAGGATTATCTTAAAGCTTATGCCAAGGGAATTGCCAAAGGGTTAGATTTGTATTTTTCCAATCTCTAACCCTTTTTCATCCTTATTCATTTACTGACAAATCCCAGGAGCTGCACCATCCATATACACTGGGTAAGCAACTGTGACCAACTGCCCGACATTGGAATGAATCAACATTTCCATCTTTGAAATCTGGTTTAAATTACAACGATTTACTGAAGAAGTTGATAAAAATGCCAGTTGAGCATTATTCACCATCACAGGCTCAGAGCAAAGAAATGCCACCACTTGAATTGTCTGACCAAAGTCTTGCACCACTATAATATCATTAAAATAAGTTTTACCAACGGCGATTTCTTTAGTGTTCAATCCAGAAAGATTGACTTCTTGGGTCGATGCTTGATAGCCATACTGTTGTTGTCCACCTAATTTTTGAAAAACCATACTGACTGGAAAGTGCATACCGGCGTAAGTCTTACAGCGATTACTCTCTAAAAGTACCTGCACCTTGGTCCCCACATCAGTTCCATCTAAACCTTGTACCCCCACCATGGGATTAATATGTTGTCCCCCTGTGCGATTACTTCCCTTACCACAAGAAAAAACCATTAAGCTTAAAATTAAAACCAATGGGCTGATCCAATTTCTTTTTTTCATTTCTGTTCTCCTTTTTAGAGTTTACTTTCCCATTCAAGATGCACAAGCCATGCCAACCAGTAAGCTTGTGATTTTAAGCAGTTAATAATTACAAGGTGACTAAAAAATGAACACTGTCTATTTTTTTGACGATTTTTGCCCTTGAGGTATGAACTTTTTTAACTCCGCCTGGTGGTGCAAGCGGCGAGAAAAACGATGGGCCTCATCTCTCATATGGGTTAAAATCTTCATCAGATGAGGATACTTCTTCAAAGTAAGGCCTTCACTGTATTGAGAAATGATTAATCTCTCCTCTTTTTCTGCCCTGGCCTTAGCGATTCCCACTGCAGGTAAATCCACTTGTGCCTGGGCCAGCACCTTCTCAAAAACCTTTAATTGCAGCTTACCTCCGTCAACCACAAAAAGATCCGGAAGTTGACCTGCTTGTAAGCGCCTGGACAGAGCTTCTGCTAACATGGCGAAGTCGTTATTACCTTCAGGTCGAGTTTGTAGATGATAATAGCGATAGGCTTGTTTCAAAGGCTGTCCATCCCTAAAAACGATCTGACTTGCAGTTGGGGAATGTCCTTGCCAAACGGCCACATCAAAACACTCCAAGACACGGGGTTGTTTTCTTAATTTTAAAATCTGAGCGAGATCCTTTAAACCTTTAGTGTAAAGAGAGTTTTCTTCTTTTTTAATCTTAAGATTTTCCTCAGCTAAGTCTTGGGCCAATTGACAAAGTTTGGCGTACTTCCTTGGCTGCAATTGCAACTTTATATTCAGATCAGTCAAAAGCCTGGCCTCATCAGGAGCCTTTGGCCATATCAGTTTTTCAACCCGATGACTTTGTTTTTGATAGTACTCCCACAAACAGGCCAGTACTTCTAGTGCAATGTCTTGTTCTTGGTAGGCCAAAATGGAAAAGCTCTTATTGCCAACTAACATAGAATTTCGAATCATATACAGACAAACTTCTATTTCCAGATCTTGACTATAACTCCAACCTAGTAAATCAATATTCACATCTTGCTCATCTAGAATTTCTACTTTTTGCTGGGCCAATCCCTCTTGATAGTCTTGTAATTGCTCAAGGGCATCACGCAAAATAAGTGCTCGTTCATATTTTTCATCGCTGGCCGCAGCTTGCATCATTTTTTCAATTTCCTTTAAGACCTTCTTATTTTTCTGAGGGCCAAAGAAATCAATGGCCCACTGCATATCCTTTTGATAGTCAGTTTGATTTATTTTTGCCACACAGGGGGCACTGCATTGATTCATCTCATACAATAGACAAGGTTTTTTACGAGTTTTAAAGTCATAATCCTGGCAATCTCTCAGCTTGAAAACCTTCTTTAAAACTTCCACTGTCATTTTTAAGCGAAAACTTTCAGGAAAAGGGCCAAAGAGTTTCACTGTTTTTTTGCGACTAGGTCTTCTGGTGACCTTTAATAAAGGAAAATCATGATCAGTGTCGATCTCTAAATAAGGATAGGTCTTATCGTCTCTAAGCCTAATATTGTATTTAGGGCGATGCTTCTTAATCAGATTATTTTCTAACACTAAAGATTCCAGTTCATTTTGGGTCAAAATAAACTCAAAATCTTGAATTTGCTCCACTAGCACTTGGGTTTTCGGACTCTTAGCTGATTTTTGGAAATAACTGGCCACCCTATTTTTCAGATTTTTGGCCTTGCCCACATACAAAACCTCGCCAAGGTCATTTTTCATTAAATAACATCCGGGTGAGTTCGGTAGTGATTTTGTCTTCTGTAAGAGGGAAGTCATTTACTCAACATCTTTTTTAGGCTATTATAATAGACCTAGTTTAAACAAGAAAAGGTTTCAAAAACATGGCCAAATTGACCGCAGGAAAAGAAGTTCTCTCCTATTGCACTCAGTGTAAGCTTAAACTAGCCCATGTCATTATGGCCATGCGTGACAGTGTGACAATAGGCAAGGTCCAGTGCAAAACTTGTAAAACCACCCAAGCTTATAAGCCCAAGGCCCCCACTCTCAGAGCGAAGGCCAGTGCCTCCCGGGGACGGCGAGCGGATAGTGAACTCTCTCCTACATTATTATGGGAAAAACAAGTGGCCAAACGCTCTGATCCTGCTAAAGAATACTCCACAGTTAAGAATTTTTCTGTTGGAGATCTCATTCAGCATGGAGTTTTTGGCTTAGGTTTAGTGCAAAAACATGTGACCAATGAAAAAATCGAAGTTTTATTCAAATCAGAGGTGAAAACCTTAGTTCACAATAAATAAGAGCTAGATTCCGCCTTGAAAAAAGGCTCCCATATTCATATAAGGATTCACAAAATTATTCATCATCCAAGGCTGTTGGTTCATCATGGAGCCTTGAACACCTTGTTGATATCTTTGATTGTAAATAAGCGCGTCATTATAAAGTGCTTGGTTGCCCATCTGGTGTCCGGCCATGGCCCCCATCCAATTGCTCTGAGGATTATTCCAACGACCTGAGCTTTGGGCTCCCCACTGGCCTTGTGGATTCATCATTCCACCGTGACCGGGATAGCTCATTCCACCTTGCCCTTGCCAACCACCTTGCCAACCACCTTGCCAACCGCCATTAAAAAGGTTACCAAACTGACCTCCGGCATAGCCAGGCACTCCATGCATACCTGCACCTAGACCTCCAAGCCCTAACTGAAAACCGAGTCCTCCGTAAGGATTCATCCCACCTAGGCCAAGATGTGATCCGCCAAAGGTACCTGGGAACATGGGATTATAGCCAAAGCCTCCCATTCCTCCACCCCAGCCCATGCCGCCGCCGAATCCGCCACCCAGGCCAGCAAAGCCGCCAATAGCGTGACCGTTACACCGCATTTGATCAATCATAGGATCTAAAGGGAGACTATTTGCTGATTGCTCCGCTATTCTCGTTTCATGGGTTGCTGCGTAGGTTCCATATGCATCTCGACAAGCTTCGGCCCACGCCACATTACTTTCCCTGAGAGCTTTACCATAGATACTGGTACTCCAAATCTGAGCTCCAGCATTAATCAGAGGAGACAAACCAATTCCTACATCTCGCACTGTTTCGGCCCAATGACGACGAGGCTGACAATCCACCCCATCACAATCATGACGACGACTTCTACTTGAACGATGATTTCCCTCGATATCCGCATAGAGCTCTAAAGCTTCATCTAATGATAAACACCCATCTCCTCGAGAATGGGAGCAACTTCGACTTCCCCCTCCTCTTACTGAAAGCCTAGAGACTCCAACTCCGCTAATTTTATCTAAACATCTGTGATGACGATTGGTTCTTAAAACTCTCGCTAAACAACGAGCATCACTGCGACTCATGCCACTTAAACATTCCAGAAGCTTCCGAAGCCTTCTTCTTGTTTCTCTATTTTCATAACGTCTTATTTCCCTTGAACAGCTATGATTTCCCGAGATGCTAATCATAAAATCACCATCTATACCAACGAGAGGTCCAATTTCAATACCACTCTGTGAACAATCTCCACCTATGCAACGACTATAAACGCAATTCGACCCTTCACAATTGCTATCAGGAAAAGCTAACTCTAAATCAATGTTGAGTTGTCGGCGATTAAATTCTTTTTCAGTTATACAGCTCTTGTCTCCTAAGTCATGCCAAACATCAGTACCGCCAGAGCGACTTTCCTCCTGGCACCTAAAACCCGTCACACAAACATAGTTAACGCCATCACGTGTAACTGTCTCTCTGTTAAAATGAAAATTTCCATCTAGCTGCTGACAGTTTCTTAAAGAGCTTAGGCGTAAGTCACGCTCATTTGAACTTGATTGAGCCCATGATGAAAATGAACTGGTAATCAGCAAGCTAAAAATGGCCAAGTATTTCATAAAATGTCCTTCAACACATTCATCTCAACACTTTATCGGTCTCTTGCTGATAAAACTTTAGTCAGCATTGAGCTTAGTTAATATTGTAGCAAAGAACTAAATTGTAGAAGCAAGGAGGAAAAAGATACCCTAAAAGGTTAAGTTATTGATTTTTCTTGGGAGAAAAGCGTTTCACCCGAGAAACAATGAAATCTATTAATTCATGATCGGTGGCATAAACCTCATCGATAGCATCATGATTGAGTAGAAAATCCTTAATTCGCAAGGCTACATCGTGCAATGACTCAGTCAGGTATAGCCCCGCTAAATGCTCACCACTAAAGGACTTAATAATTTCCTTGCGGGCATGGTTAAACATTTCAGTTTCAGTGATATCTCCAGGGATATCCTCACCAAACTTCTCATGAACCTCTTCAATGGCCTGCTCTTTCACGTCCTCATCGGTGGCAAAGCTCACACCCAATTCAGTGGCAAGAGCCTCAATCAACACTTCTCGCTTATCAATGGCAAACTCCGCAATCTCAGCCTCTTGCAAATGGCTTAGCAAAAAACTGGCCAAAGCTCTCAAAGTTTCAAAATCTGTTCTCATGGTTATATCACCTTATGGCGTCTCAATTTTCAATGTTTAATGGCAGTGTATCCAAAGAAAGAAAAGACCTCAAGTTAAAATTACTAAAAATAACAATTAAT
>SKGZ01000188.1 GCA_007117175.1 Bacteriovoracales bacterium
AGAAGTCTTTCTAAAGTGGTTATTTTATCACTGACCTTAGCTCCACCAATTAAGGCTACCAAGGGTTTTTCAGGCTTTTTAAGAACTCTTTCTAGGCTTTTAATTTCTTTTTCCAGTAATAGACCGCCATAGGCAGTTCTGGGAAAAAATTGATTGATAGCGTGAACAGAGGCATCTTTGCGGTGGCAAACACCGAAGGCGTCGTTGACGTAAAGATCAGCCCATTGGGCTAAAGACTTGGCAAAGTCTATATCATTTTCTTGTTCTTCGGGGTGAAAACGTAAATTTTCTAAAAGAATAATTTTGCTTTTTTTGAGTTCTACCAGAGTTTTGATTCCGCTATCGATAGCTGTCTCAGTAAGGATCACTTCTGTATTGAGGCGATCGGCTAGATATTTAGCCACTGGCTCTAGTGAAAGATCAGTCTTCACCTGACCTTTTGGTCGACCAAGGTGACTCATCATCAGTAGCTGACTAGCACCTTTTTCCAATAGGTATTGGATGGTGGGAAGTGCCAGGTCTATGCGAGTAGGATCTGCAATAACCCACTGATTATTTTCTTGAGTTAAAGGCACGTTAAAGTCAAATCGTACTAAGACCTTCTTATTTTCAACAGAAGCTTGATGAATAAATTTTAGCTCCACGTTTTCTCCCCAACGTAGCTGGCCAAATCAAGAACACGTCGGGAAAAACCAACTTCGTTATCATACCAAGCCACGATTTTAGCAGTTCTTCCAATGACATTGGTCAGTCCCGCATCGAAAATAGAAGAAAAAGGACACCCTACAAAATCAACGCTCACCAAAGGCAGGTGAGAGTAGCCTAAAATTCCTCTCAGTTCATTTTCGGAGGCATTTTTGATGGCCTGATTAATAGAGTCCTTAGAGATCTCTTTTTGAGTGTTCACAGTTAAATCGACCATGGAAACATTGGGTGTGGGAACTCTGACTGCATAGCCATCTAATTTCCCAGCGAGTTCTGGAATCACCTCTCCCAAAGCTTTAGCAGCACCTGTGGTGGTGGGAATCATGGAAAGAGAAGCCGCGCGAGCTCGCCTTAAATCGGAGTGTGATTGATCGAGAACACTTTGATCATTAGTGTAGGCGTGCACTGTGGTCATAAAGCCACTGTCAATTCCAAAGTGATCATTGATCACTTTGGCCACTGGAGCTAAGCAATTGGTGGTGCAGCTGGCATTGGAAATCACGTGGTGCTCATTAGCCTTGAAGTTTTCATGATTAATTCCCATGACAAATGTACCATCAAGATTTTTACCAGGTGCACACATAATCACTTTTTTCACGGTGCCGTGAAGATGCTTTGAGAGTCCTTCTTTATCTTTAAAAACACCAGTGGCATCAATGACAATGTCCACCTTATCATCACCCCAAGGAATTTGAGTTGGATCCATTTCGCTGTAGAAATGAAATTGATCATTTTCAATTTTAATCGTTTTTTGATCCCTGTGAATAGGATAGGGAAAAACCCCATGAACAGAGTCATATTGCAATAGATGAAGATAGGTTTCCTGATGCCCAGGATTATTCACTGCTGCAATTTCCAGTGGAAAGGAGGCATCAATGGATTTTTGCTTAATAAGCTCCCGAATCAAAACCCGGCCAATTCGACCTAATCCATTAATTCCAATGCGAATCTTTCTCATGTGATCAATCCTTTTTATTTGTGTTTGTGTCTTGACTGAAACAACACCATGCCACAAATTATGTTTTTTGAATAGACTTTTGAGACTCTGGATTGAAAGATAGCAAACATTCTCATAAAAAGGGGGATCCATGGGGGAAACTCATCGTTTTCTAGATCAAATCAAAGTGAAAGAGTCAGTGCAGGGAGTGTATCTACTCAAGCATATTGCTCTTTTACAAGGTCGTGATTCTCGCCACTATTTGAATGTCATACTGGCGGACTCTTCTGGGGAGTTGGAGGCAAGAGTTTGGAAGCACGCCCAGAGTTTTTATGATCAAGTAGAAAAGGGAGGATTTGCCCGTATCGAGGGAAAGGTGAATGCCTTTCAGGGAAGAAAGCAGATGGTCATAGAAAAAATGTGTGCAGTAGCAAAAGAAGAGGTTAATCTGCAGAACTACTTGGTTAAGTCTCAACGGCCAGGGGAGTTAATGTTAAGCGAGTTAAAAGAACTTGCGCAAAAAATAGAAGATCGTTATCTCAATCAACTGATTGCCAATATTTTAAATGATGCTGAGATTGCCCGTCGCCTTTGTTCTTGGCAGGCAGGAAAATCAATTCACCATGCTTATGAAGGTGGATTGATTGAACATATTTTATCATGCACTCAATTAGCCGTTCAACTCTCTTCTCATTATCAAGTCAATTCGAGTTATGTCATTGCTGGAACGATTCTACACGATTTATGTAAAATTTATGAGTTAACGGACGGGCTGAATGTGGATTACACAGAAGAGGGAAAACTCATAGGTCATGTAGTTAAATGTTTAGAGATCATCGATAGTTTTGCCGCTCAAATTCCATCTTTTCCTCATTCCATTAAAACTCATCTTAAACATATTGTGCTTTCTCACCACGGAGAGTTTGCCTATGGTTCACCTAAAATTCCTATGACCTCAGAGGCCATGTTGGTGCATATGATTGATTTGATGGATTCTAAGATGGCAACCTTTGCCACTATTAAGAAAAAAGATCAGCAGGTAGGTCATTGGTCGCAGTATATTAAACATTTGGATCGAGTGATTTACAAAGAAGAACTCCCCACTGCTGGACAAGAGTCAGTGGGGAGTGATCATCAACAAAAAGCCCCTTTAAAACAGAGTCTTAAGGGGCTTTTGCAAGATATTAAAATCGAGGGGGACGAGGGGCAGGATTCCTAGGGTTAGAGCGGGGTGGCTGAGTTCTGGGGGGCTGAGTTCTAGAATGGCGACTCTGAAAACATTGCCCTTCTTCAATGGCCAGTCTGATCATACAAGCAGCGTTATCTCTTTGATTTCGGTAGTGACAAAAATGCCTAACATCCACTGGATGACTACAGCCACTGGCAATAGGATAACCTCGGTGATTGGCAGTAATATAGTACTCACAGCGATCAAATTGATGTCCTCGTCTGGCCTGACAACTACCTATTCCTCTTATGCTAAGAGCTTCTTGCAAAAGTTGGTGATTGCTAAGCTGCAAATAGTAGCGCTCTTGGGAAGTGGGGACTCGTCCTCGTGAACCACCGGGCAATTGCCTGGAGACACATTGGGCGTGCATAAGATTGCGAGTTCGCCGAGTGTAATTACAATCTCTGAGAGCATCTTGGCACATTCCAATATGATTAGTACTTCCCCAAAAAGATTGAAGAACTCGATTAAACTGATCCACTAGTTCCACTTGGCAATGCCTTTGAATTTGAGCTTGAGCTGCAAAACTCACACCCATTAAAATACCAGCAGTTAAACTTAAAAACTTCATGACATCTCCTCCCATTTGGTTTGGTTACTTGTGACGCTAAATCCTTTTAGTCGCAATTTGAGAAAAGCAATCATCGTGCCAGTTTTTTAGTGCCACCTTGACACTAAAATATGGTAAAAAGGATCAATGAAATGGTCATTTCTACCCTGTTTAATTTTCTCAGTCTTTTTTGGCTCCTGCGGGCATCTTTTTTTTCAACCTTCCTCTGTTCTCTACTCCCATCCTTCGCAAATGGGGATTGATGCACAAGATTTTTATATAGCAGTGACACCGGAGATTCGCTTGCATGCACAACACTTGAAAGTTGATGCAACGCAAAAAGTGCGAGGCACGATAGTTCAGTTTCACGGCAATGCTGAAAACTTAAGTTCTCATTACCGATCTTTGGCCTGGCTAGTGGAGCATGGCTATGAGCTTTTTGTTTTTGACTATCGAGGTTATGGAAAAAGCCAGGGGAGGTCAAATTTTGAGAATGCCTATCAAGACGGGCTGAAAGTGTTAGAAATAATCGAGCGCAAAAGAAATCAAGATGGACCGCTGATTTTATTTGGACAAAGTCTTGGTGGTGCCATTTTACAAAAGGTGTTAGCAGAGCGATCTGATCATCAATCGGTCAGTCTTATTGTTTTGGACTCTACTTTTAGTTCCTATCGTCAAGCTGCGGCCAGTGCCCTTGCTAGTCATTGGCTGACTTATCTGTTCTCACCACTGGGGCATGTTTTAGTTTCGGATCGTCATAGTGGCAAGGATCTTTTCTTCCAGAGGGTGAAAAAACCTTTATTAGTGATACATTCAGAAAATGACCCGGTAGTGAATTATCGACTTGGTGCTGAAATAGCCAAGCGTTACCTTGGAGCTAAAGACTTATGGTCTTTTGAAACACCATCACATATAGGGGTTTTCTTCGTTGAAGACTTAAAATACCGAGATCAATTTATTAATTATCTGGAGCAATTTCATTAAGATCAGAGCGAAGAAAAGCCTTGCGCACATTATAGCTACCCCCATCAAGACTGGTATAGAGGGTTATAAGTGAAATTCCAAGGAAGAGAAAAGAAGAACTCATTTTGATTTCATGTTTAAGTAAAAATTGAAAAATTCTGAAAAAGGAATCATTAAATTGCTCAAGACTAAAAAATTGCTGAGTTTGATCACCCTGACCAAAGTGGGATTGAAAGAGTTGAATCAGATCATTTTTTTGTTGGGATTTTAGCCCGGATGTGAGGCCGATCTCTTCAAGTGCTTGGGCAAATTGCTGCAGCTGACGATGATAGAATCCATTGTAAAGGTTTCTTAAAGCAGTTCGAAAGGAGGTTGAAAAATGAACTGCAAGATTATTAGGAGAAAAGAGTAATTCTTGCTCACTCACTTGCAGATGACTAGCTGATAAATCCAAATAAACTTCACCTTCTTGAGCCAATTGAGAAAAGTAGAACTCTAGTAATAGTTCGCCTTGAACTTGCGGAAGAGCGCGTTCAAGGCCATCTGTTTCCTTCACAAAATAGAGGCATTTGTACTTTTTGTTGAGGTATTCTAATTGTTCTGCCGAGACTTCTTGCCCCATCTTCTTTAAGGCGGGGACAACATCTTGCATTAATTGTCTCCACGGAATAAGTTTAAAGACCAAGGTGGGCAGATGACCTAGAACTTCTTTGAGATAAGCTGGTGCAAACTTAAAAATATTCATATGATATGGTAATGATAGCACAAAAGATGTCGGTGGCCATATTGGGAGCGAGTGGTTATGTGGGCACTCACTTAATCAACCATTTACTAGAGCACACTCCTTGGACACTCAAGGCCATTAGTCGTAGCGCTGTCAAAAAACAACACCCGCGATTAGAAGTGATCACTTGTGATCTTTATCACCATCAACAATTAATAGAAATCCTAAGAGACGTTGAAGTGGTTGTTTATCTAGTTCACTCTATGTTGCCCTCTGCAAGATTAGATCAAGGGTATTTTCAAGATTTTGATTTGGTACTTGCTGATAATTTGAGAAGGGCCGTTCAGATCAATAAAGTCAAACATGTGATTTACTTAGGGGCGTTAATCCCAAAAATAAAACAACTCTCGACCCATCTGGAGAGCCGGTTAGAGGTTGAACAATGTTTATCCAATGGAGATCATAGCTTTATCAGTTTACGTGCAGGGATCATTATTGGTCCCAACGGTTCGTCATTTACCTTAATGTATTTGTTAGTCAAGCGTTTGATGTTTATGATTTGTCCTTCGTGGACGCAAACTTTAACCACTCCGGTTGATCTGGAGGATATGATAGAGCTGATAACTGAAAAAATAGCACAAAGAAAGAGTGAAATAGGCGATGTTGGAGGAGAGACAACTCTCACTTATTTACAAATGATGAAAGAGCTTGCTGGGCAGTTAGGTTTGAGCAGGTTTTTTATTAAGGTTCCTCTTTTTACTCCTCAGCTTTCTCGACTTTGGGTTTCTTTAGTGACAGGAGCTCCGCGTAATTTAGTTTCACCATTAGTGAAATCGCTTCGCTACCCGATGGTGGTGGACCCCTCTCAAAGGCTCATGCTACAGAAAAGAAAATTTAAGACTTTTGAGCAAAGCCTTAGAGACACATTAACTCATGTTTCCAATGAGGTGAGTGCTTTTCAAAAAAGAAAGTTTAGACAAAATGAAGTCCGTTCAATTCAAAGGATGCTACTTAGTAAAGTCGTTCCGATACAAGAAATTGCAGCAGAATATTTAGCTTGGCTCCCGCGCTTTCTCTTTCCATTTATAAAAGTGAAAATTCAAGATTCTCAAGTGTGCTTTTGTTTGCTGAGTCAAAAGATTATTTTACTACAATTACAAAGAGATAAAGAGCAAAGTAATGAGATTAGTCAAGTTTTCCAAATTGAAAAAGGATTATTAGTGGCTAGAGATAATAAAGGATGGTTAGAGTTTAGAAAAATCTCTGATGGAAAAACTATTATTGCAGCTATTCATCGATTCATTCCAGCGCTGCCCTGGTTTATTTATCGCGTCACTCAAGCGATGATTCATTGGTGGGTGATGAAGAGCTTTGAAAAGCACTTACAAAGGAAGAGGTGGCAATGAAAATAGGAGTACTGGGAGCAAGTGGTTTTGTCGGTTCAGCACTTTCAGCCAAATTAAAACAAGAGAATTATAATGTGATTGAATTGGCTCGCAGTTATGATGGGCAAAATCAAAAGCAAAGAGCAGTGGATCTGACTAAACCTTCAACACTTAAGCAATTGCAAGATCTGGATGTGATTTTTTACCTGGTTCACGCCATGGGGGA
>SKGZ01000070.1 GCA_007117175.1 Bacteriovoracales bacterium
AAAATGGTAAAGAGCCTGTCGATTTTTAATCATTAGACTCTTTATAAGATGATTTCTCTTAGTATTGTCTTCCATTAAAGAAACAAATTCAGTCAATCGTTCATCTTTTTCCTCATTCAACATCACCATTTTAAGTTCACATGACCTTTGCACAAGGTTCTTAATCTGAAAAAAATTCTGTCTAATCAAGTCATATTGCACATCTCTCCAACCATTGGGTAAATCCAGTAAGGGGTAGCCATTCAGAACCTTAATTGCTAGTTCTGTGTAATGAGTCTTTGGCATTTTAATAAGGTCAAGATTGCTATAGATTTTGCGTAAAATGCGATTGGTTCTCTTCTGTACTTCTTTATCATTTAAAACAAGCATAACATCAAGATCGAGTACTCCTTGTCCTTGATGAACTAATAGATATCGATCTTTTCTAGCTTTTGCTTTAAGATAATCAGTTTTATTAAGCTGATATCTTCTCATAAGATCTTGATCCTTTTGGGTCAAAACTAAATAAGCACCCGCAAGAGAGTAAATCTTATTTTCTATTCCAATATATGCAATTTGATCTTCAAGTATTGCTTGTTGTATAGAATTCAGTTCTGTATTACTTTTTTGTAAAAAATTTTTTTCATATTCAATAGTTTTTGCTTTTCCAACTCTAGATCTCAAAAATGTTTCATTGTTCAAGGGTAAAACATCTCCAGTGCCAATATCGACTAACCTATTATCAAAGATCACTTCTCTTTGAGAGCTAAAGAGTTTTAACCGTAACCATAAAGGTAAAACTTCTTGCCACTGTGATTCGCTAAAAAAATGCAGTAAAGTTCTTTGACGGCGATGATCAGTTAATAGGTCTTGATAAATTCCTTCATCATCTTCACTTCTTAATTCAAAAGCAGATTGATCAATAAACATTTGAGGTAGTCTGTATTGATCATTTTGGTAAATAAAATATTGACTTTGCTTATCCACAGCTTGATTCACCGCTAAAAGCAAATCAAGGTCTAATAGCAATTGCTCTTTGGTCAAGAAGGGATAATGGTGTATAAAACGTCGAATAAGATAATCAATGATCCTTTGCTGTTGCCCATTAAGTTCATAAACTGAGTCTGATGAAATCTCACGGGTATGCTTAGCTCCATGGATCAGTGACTGACCGGGTAAGATCGGAGCAAGTAGCAATAAAAGTGTCAGCACTTTAAACATGAAGTCATTATAGCAAATCAAACTTCACTACAAAATTCTAAGCACTTAGCAAATCAGCACTGACTCATTAAATGGGCAATGCTAATTGCAGTGCTAAGGATCAGGCGTAAGGGTGAAACCAGAGCTTAGAGGCAAACGAGGCATTTGCTGAGCGGGAAACTCTCCAGTCAAAGAATTTAAAAAGGCTACAATATCTTCAACTTGTTTTTTCTCTAAGTCTTGACCCAATTGAGTTTTGGCCATGACTCGCACTGCTTCATCTAAAGTTTTCACGCTGCCATTGTGAAAATAGGGAGCAGTGACTGCAATATTTCTCCATGTGGGCACTCTCCACATATGCTTATCCTCGTCTTTTTTAGTTTCATTAAAACGCCCCAAGTCTTTTTTGAGTTGATACTTTTCAGTGTACTCACTGTCAATAAGGGGAAACATTTGAAAGTGTCCCTGACCTTGTTCAAAACCTTGGCCGGCAAAATGCGGGCCGGAGTGACAGGATGTACACCCCACTTCCCCTACTAATTTTAATCCCCTTTGGGCACTGGCTGAAAGAGCTTTTTGATCTCCTTTAACAAATCGATCATAGGGGCTATCCCCTGTCACTAGTGTACGTTCATAAGCTGCGATGGCCTTGGCCACATGATCAATGGTGATTTGTTTTTTCTTCTTTAAAGAAAAAACTTTCTTAAATCGATCCACATATTCATCCAATTGCTGAATGCGATCAATGACAGCTTGCTCACTGGGCATGGCCATCTCCACGGGATTGGTCAGAGGTCCTTTGGCTTGCTCTTCTAAACTTTCGGCACGACCATCCCAAAACTGCACAGTATTGTAAGCGCTATTCCAAACAGTGGGAGACTTGCGATCTCCTCTTTGACCTTTCACTCCTACTCCCACCGCCCTGCCATCAGCACCGTTGGCCATCACGTTGTGACATGAATTACAGGAGATAGTGCCATCTACTGAAAGTCTGGGTTCAAAGTAAAGCATCTTACCCAGTTCAATTTTTTCAGCACTCATAGGATTCTCTTTGGGCACAGGCACTTCAGGTAAAAGTCCTTGAGAGTGAACAACTAACGAACAAAGACCGAGCAAAAAAGTAAAGATTTTCATATTAAGCTCTCCTTAGAATAAGAAAAACTATAGCACAGTTGACAGATTATTTAAGTATCTGACTTGTTTTTTTTTGTCTAAGTTAAAAAGATACCTATCCACTCAAGGAGGAGTTATGTGGAAAAAAACACTGATGCCAAAAGTGCTGATACCAGTAATGGCATGTCTTTATTCTCTGTCCATTTTTGCCAATATACCGACTATGAGCTTTCCCAGCTTAGATTACTATCAAGTGGCAAAGCAAGAGCAAAGCATTGAAAGAAAAGGCGAAGCCCCTCGCTACGCCATCCCCCATGAAGTTCAACTTAATGCCCAGCAAAAACAAATGAATTGGCAAATTCAAGGAGATGTGGCCGTTTGGAAACATCGCTTTCAGGCTCCCAAATCCAAGTCACTTAACTTTGGCTTTGATCAATTCTATCTTCCTCAGGGAGCTGAGCTCAAGATCTACTCTCGAGATTTTCGCCAGCAAATGCGCACCATTACTTCAGAGGATAATAAAGCTCACGGAGAATTTTGGTCTCCAGTGATTGAAGCCGATGATGTCATTATGGAGTTAACAGCTCCAGTGGAAAGTATTTCCCAAGTGAAATTCAATCTCATTCACGTCGGTCAAGGTTTTAGAACCTTTGGTACACCTCGCACTAGTCGCTCAGGAAGCTGTAATCGCGATGTCAGTTGTGAGGAAGCACAAGGTTGGGAAAAAGAAATCAATGCCGTAGGAGTGATCTCCACAGGGGGTTCTCGTTTTTGCTCTGGCTTTATGGTTAATAATACTGCACAAGATCGCGCTCCTTTATTTATGACAGCTAATCACTGTCGTATTAATGCTAGCAGTGCTGCTCGCTTAGTTGTTTACTGGAATTACCAGCGCTCTGAATGTGGCAATCGCCGTGTCAATGGTTCATTAGACCAATGGCAATCAGGTTCCACATTGCTAGCCTCTGGAAGAATTTCTGACTTTACCTTGGTTCGTTTGGATGAATCTCCAAAGGAAGAATGGAATGTGAGTTATGCCGGCTGGGATCGCCGCGGCATCAATGCCACCACTTCAGTGGCCATTCACCATCCACGAGTCAGTGAAAAGTCTATCTCCTTTTCTCATCGTGAAACAGCACTAACCACCTATCTTGGACGCAATGAACTACCTGGAGATGAGGCCACTCACGTGATGGTCGAAGACTGGGACACCGGCACAACTGAACCGGGCTCATCTGGCTCACCACTGTTTGATCAGGATCATCGTGTGATTGGACAATTACACGGAGGCTATGCAGCTTGTGGCAATGATCGAGAAGACTGGTACGGACGCTTTGCTTACTCTTGGGATGCTGGTGAAAATGATGAAGATCGCCTGGCCCCTCACCTTGATCCTGTTGAAAGTGGTCTAGAGTTTATTGACTCAATCCAATAAGAAAGTTTCTTCAAGGACTCCCCTCTAGGGAGTCCTTTTTTTATAAATTCACAAATAAATTTGCTAAAAAACCATGGTTCATTAGATCATCTTTTCTGGGAATTACTAATAACTGATTCAAATATCCCCACTCAAATTGAACTTTTTTCTTTTCATCCCAAAAGTGCCCGAAACCAACAAAGAGTCGATTTTGATCAATCCCACTTTTAATGCGAGTGCCATTTGCTCCTTGCGTGACAACAGAAGTATTATGATGCATAAAGAACTCATGATTGCTAACTAGATAGGAAAAAAATTAATCGCTGTAATTTTTTTGCAAGCGTAAAAACAAACGTGAACGATAAACAACAGAGCTATAATCCACTGGTTTTTCTCCGTAGCGCGGTTGTACTTCTAAAAAACCCACCCACTTTCTTTCGTTAGAAAAGCTCTGTAAGGTTAAATTCATCCAAGCCTGATTACTATCGACAAATCCTGCATACAGCAGCACCGATTGACTGATCAGCCATAATAATAAGATGTATCTCATCTTTTTTCTAAATTATTTATTCACACGATTAAGATTCACAAACGGAGTGGCATCTCCACCCATCATAATCTCGGGAAGTTTTCCATCCCATTTTTGAACAGCTTCATAATCCACCAGCCCCTTATTGCGCTCGAGAGCTTGGGATCGAATGCGCATGGATTCTGCTTCGGCCTGAGCACTAATAATTTTCTGCTCAGCTTCTTCTTTAATTTTAACTGTTTTATTTTTGGCCTCTTCTGCTTGTTGAATGGCCACCACTTTAGCCTCGACCGCACTTTCAAATGCGCTATTAAAATTCACATTGGTGACTTGAAAATTGCGCAAATAAATCATTTTGGCCTTTAAGGCATTTTCAATGCCACTATAAATCTCAGCTATGGCATCTTCGCGACTAGAAATTAACTGAACTGCTTCATAACGACCGATGACTTCCTTGACTCGACCTAAAACAATTTGTGGCACCAATTTTTCATCCCAATTGACTCCCACCGTTTTAAACAGCATATGCATCTGAGAAGGATCAGGATGGTAGTTAATGGCAAAACTTATTTTTACATTTTGCACATCTTTAGTATAAGCATCGGTGGATCGCTCCATTTTTGTCTCACGCACATCCATTTGAATAATGTTGGTAGTCAAAGGATTGAAAAAATAAATCCCTTCTGGAAGAGAAACCTCTTCTACCTTTCCAAAGACGGCCTTAACTCCTCTATGCCCTGTGTCGATAATCTTAATGCCA
The DNA here is from genome assembly GCA_007117175.1 of Bacteriovoracales bacterium. Classification (GTDB taxonomy): domain Bacteria; phylum Bdellovibrionota; class Bacteriovoracia; order Bacteriovoracales; family Bacteriovoracaceae; genus SKGZ01. Next base: position 4,996 of record SKGZ01000070.1, read on the forward strand.
AAAGACCCCACCAGTGCAATAAGAATAAGAACCACCAGAGGAATGACGACTTTTAATTTGCCAAAAGATTTTTTCAGTAAAATTTCTAGAGGGTCTTGTTGATGATTCATTTATAACTCCTTGTTTTTAAAAAACTTTGATATTAAGGCCTGCCCTTCTGGAAAAAGCAGAAAAAGCGGCCAGAGCAACACAGCAAGTAAAAAAACTGGTAGATTTTTGGTTTGTAATTGCTTTGAAATCAAAACTAAAAAAAGCAGCCTCAATAAAAAAAGCATTAAAACAAAAAAATAGACAAAATAAAGCACTCTAATGGCAACCATTTCCCTCAAACTTTGACAGCGAATCAGATTTAAGATACCTATAACACTCCATGAGAACAAAGCCAAGGGAGACTTTCTATGAACAAATTGTCCTTATTCATCTTATTCATTCCATTTTTAGCTAAAGCCGCTGTGATTCCAGCACCGGTCACTCACCTCTTTATTCCCACCGGCTTTGACGATAACGATAGTGTAGAATTTGTAGTGAGTGGTTATTTTCCTGACACCTGCTATTCCAAAAATAGAGTGGATGTTCAAGTAGAAAAAAATACGATCAAAGTCGACGTCACCGCTATTCAGCACGAAAAGAAAAACCCTTATGATCTTGCCATGTGCTCACAAATGATCATCCCATTTTATGAGGTCATCACCGTAGGTCAATTAGATAAGGCCAATTATAATGTCATCGTCAATGGGAAAACTCGCCACGAACTAACAGGTTCAGTTTCAATTATCGAGGCCAGTAGTAACCAAATTGATGACTATCTTTATGCCCACCTTTCTTATATTGAAGTGAACCATCAAGATCCAACTCAGATTACCTTGGTGGGAATGCGCCCCAGCGATTGTATTGAAATTGATCGAGTTGAATTTATTAAAAATGGTAAAGACGTTTTAGCCATCTTGCCAATTATGAAGCAAACTCGTCAACACTGCCCAATGAAAATGACTCCATATAAAATTCCAGTCAAAGTGGATTACTCCGGTCTGAATCACCGTGAAGTTCTGCTTTATGCTCGTAGCATGGAAGGAAAGTCAGTCAGCTCCATTGTTCGCAATGCCCCTGTCTCTCAATAGTCCTTACAACTGATATTGTAATCCAAGATAATACTGGCGGCCCATTAATGGGCCCCAGATATGAAAATTATCCAAATGCACATGACTGCCATGCACATCCCAGGTCAAGGGAGTGTCTCCCCTCGAGGCTTGGGTAAAGTTTAAAAGATTGCGAACTCCCCAATTCAATTGCAGTTTTTGATTTAATTGATGACTGGCCACAAAGTCAAAAACTGCGAAGCTAGGAGCTTTTCTTCTCTTCGCAGCGCTGACATTCACTCCATCATAGACATTATAATGTGAATCATAACCATAAGCGCTCAGATCACGACTTTGCACAAAATAACCGCTGAGTTCAAAAAGGGATTGATCACTGTGATACTCCACTCGAAACTGCGCCCTTTTCTCCACCGCGGCCACTGGAAGTGTTTTCTTGAAACGATCCTCTAGGTAAAAATATTCGAAGGTGACACTGGAAAACCAATGATCATTCCACTCCCAACCCAAGGTTAAATCAGTGGAGTAAACATTCACCGGATGATCCATATTCACAAATAAAAGTGGCTGATCAG
>SKGZ01000301.1 GCA_007117175.1 Bacteriovoracales bacterium
AATCAGAATTCAAAATTTATCAATACCAGAACTGCCAAATTGCACTTGGACGGACAGCGAGGGAAAATGATCAGATAAGAATTCATTGGGCCAAGAAGAATGATCAATGGTTTCATTTAGAGGGGCAGGTCTCAGCTCATGCCTACGTTAAAAATTTTGACTGGGATATTAAGCTAGTGGAATTGATTGGAAGTGCTATTCGTGATTTTTCTCGTCTCGAGCATCAGCAATGCAACTTGGTCATGACAGAGGTTAAAAACCTTAGGGCAGTGAAAGGAAAAGCGGGAATGGTGCGCTACAGCAAGCATAAGCATATAAAAATTTCATACCAGCCCCATTGGCAGCAGCACTTGATGCTGGTGTCTAAGTAATTGAAAAGGTAAAAAGTTCATTATGGTAGAGAGATCGCTTTTGGTGGTGGTATAGCTTTACTGTGTTAAAGATTAAAATTGAATACTTATGGGCACTCTTGCTGTGCTTAATGGCAGGCTGCAGTCAAAACAACCAACAGCAACAGTTGTTGTCAGAGAATAGTCCACGCTGTCAAGATCAACGATTAACTCAACGTCCCTTTGAAAAGTCTGTTTTTTTGCCCAACTTAAGATGCTTGGGATGGGATCAAAATTATTCCAATTTTTATAGTTTTGTCTCACAACTTGATGAAAAACAGTGGGATGAGTTTGTTGTAGACTTAAATGATGTTTTCTTTTCCTCCAATGATGAAAAATTAAATCATTTAATTCAGCTGATGCCAGAGGACAGTGATCAGCTCAGTCATCTAGCAGAGATTTTAGAGTTCGCTTGGTCCGAGTACCAATTAGGTCAAAGCCAACTCATGCCAAGTGGCTTTGATGCCAGGACCTTACACTTTCTTGGCAATTCATTTTTGCGCTGGCTAAACCAATATAGTGAGTCAGTCTCGATCAAAAAATTTCATCAATTAATGAATTATTTTTACTCCATTCAACAGTGGTCTTTTTCAGCTAAACTAGAGCAAATAGGCGAAAGACTTAATTTACTATTGCCCGCTTTTTACTCCGCATATCTCAAAAAGGGCAAAAATCAACTAAGTTTAGCGCAAGTCTTACCCGAGGTGACACCCTATCTAGCAGAGGATGTATTTCAATTGATTCAAGGATTTGATATTGATGAAAAGAAGTTAATTCAGCTGGATGATCAAGCAGTTCTTCGTTTATGGTCTTTTTTAAAGAGTCTTGATCTTGGCCAGCGAGAGCAAGCTGCGGCCTTTATAGATTATCTTCTCAGTCATCTGAAAATTGAGAAATGGACAGAGTCATTGCTTGAAATAATGAGTTTGCTATTTAAGCACCAGAAGGCTGATCTTATTATTTCTGATTTAAAAAACATCTTTGCTGACGGCGAATTTTTATCATTGCTTAAGGTGCTTTCTCACCGAGTGGATCATAACAAGGAAATGGCCTTAACTGGTGAGTTTTTTCGGCCTAGCAAGTCTCTTTACCAGAAGATATACCAAAGCCTTGAGAGTGAGATGAGCAATGATCAGCTTTCTCATCTCATTTTTGACTTGCAATCGCTGCTGTCACAACCTCAAATATTTAGATCCTTCTTATTTTCTACTGATAGTCAGCAAAGTTTTAACTTAGCTCGTCGATCGGCACAACAGTCCCTTCACTTGGTAGAGTCAGTGGCGCAAAACCCTCGGCAGGCACAAGTGATCATCAGAAGTCTACCTTTGCAATTCAAAAGCTTTAATAGATCTGGCAATAGACAGGTTCAAGAAATTTTTAATTTTCTACAAAAAGAAAATACTCAATTAATTCCTCTTTTACTAGACTCGCTAGCCAAAGGAAAATTAGATCTTAATAGGCTTTCCTATATAGTCTTTGCTTTAAACCGCGAGCTGACTCGTAAAGAGGTAGAAATTTATAAGGATGGGCTAAAAGTAAAATTAAGTCTCAATGGGATGGAGCGCTTAGAGTTACTGTTAAAGAATGCGGCATTTTTGGACGGTTTCTTTGGTAGTTATTTTGTCAATACTATTGCACAAGCAAGGAGTTATCGCGCAGGAGTTGATGTTGCTCGTCGATATATTACAATGTTTGGCTATTTTGGCTTCGCTTATCGTAGAATTGATAGAAGATTACCTGATGAAACACCACAGGTTGTTCATAATATTGATGAACTCTTTGATATTTTTTATGAAATTGAGCAGATCGCAGGTTTTGCCGGCACTGAAGCTCAAGAGGTGATTAGGGTTTTACAAAGAAGTTCACCGGAGCATCTTGCTAATTTTAATATTTTCAGAACTTCACTTCATGAGCAAATGTATGGACATGGCTTTCAGATCTTAAGTTTAATGAGCCAAAAAGGATATTTAAAGACCTTAACAGATACCTTGCAGCAATACAGGGCCACTCAGCCAGACTTTCGCGCTCATTTAAGGTTGATTCAGAGATCAGTGTTCAGTGAACGCAATCATCCTTTCTTAATTCGCTGGTTCGAAACCGTTGCCATCGACAAACTTGCCCTCTTTTTTAATGAATTACCCCCACAGAGAGCATGGGAATTATTGGTGAATGTCTTTTATTTGCAAAGTCGTCTGGGAGATAGGCAAACTTTGGAAAAATTATTTGAGTCATTTCTTTTCTTTGTGGAAAGCAAACACAGACAGTGGGGATTTATCTGGAGTTTACTTGATAATTTTATTTTACAAATCAATCAGGTGGAGCAAAGAGAGTTGATTGATATTTGGAGACAGTTTTTTACAAGGTCTCACTATAAAATTTTGTTAAGAATGATCAATCAGCAAGGTGGGGATTGGTTTAATCTTTCTTTGGCTCCTTTGATTGAGCACTATCAAAGCAATGAAGAGAATTTAACTCAAGAAAAAATTCATAGATATCAAGCATTGTTGGCTAGCATTCCCGATGAAATCAATCAGGAACAATTGTCCAGTTTTGCCAATGCCATTAAGCAATTACAATTCTTGTTTCCCTCGCATCAACCGTGATAAGCTAAGTTCTGTCATTTTATAAATTTTTTAAATTGAAGGAGCTTCTTATGGCCCATCCACTTCAACAAAAGCTTGAAAGCACACTTAATGTTTCAAGACAGTTTATTTTTGGTCAAGATGATTTACTGGAAGGAATTCTAGCCGCTTTAGTTTGTCAAGGACACTTGTTAATTGAGGGGATGCCAGGGCTGGGTAAAACTCTAAGTGTTTCAGTGATGAGTCGACTGTGTGACTTAGATTTTAATCGTGTTCAGTTTACCCCTGACTTACTGCCATCAGACCTTATTGGAACCATGGTTTTTAATCAAAATAAAAATGAGTTCACTACTAAATTTGGCCCAATTTTTACACAAATTTTATTAGCCGATGAAATTAATCGTTCCCCTGCCAAGGTGCAAGCTGCTTTACTAGAGGCAATGGCCGAGAGGCAGGTCACCATAGGTGAGACCACTCACTCATTGAAGCAACCTTTTGTGGTTTTGGCCACGCAAAATCCCATAGAACAAGAGGGGACTTATCAATTGCCAGAGGCTCAATTGGATCGTTTTATGATGAAAATTTATGTTGATTATCCTGAGTTTGATCAAGAAAAGTCAGTGCTTGAACTTCAAATGAGTACTTTGAAAGATATCCAAGCACAAATGGATCAAGCGAGCCTACAGGAAATATCTAAGGCAGTGAATGAAATTTACGTAGATGAAAAGATAAAGGATCTCATTATTCGAATGACTCACTCCACTCGACCAGGAAATGCTTTATTTCACAAACAATACCAAGGTGTGATTTCATCCGGAGCTTCACCCAGAGCGAGCCTATGGCTTTACCAATTAGGTAAATTCAAGGCCTTTATGAATGGTGAGGATCATGTGAAACCAGAACACTTGCTTTCAGTGGCCCAAAGTGTGCTGGGACATCGAATTATTTTGAGCTATGAAGCCTTAATCGATGGAGTGAGTGCTCAAAATGTTGCTTATGAAATCGCTAAAAAATGTCTATGAGATTTGAAAACGTTGAAAAAATCGCAGCAGCCATAGAAGCATCGCTATTTAAGAACGCCAGCGCTCAAACATTAGGAATGCTTAAGTCTCAATTTAGAGGCTCTGGTTTACAGTTTCGCGAGCATCAGATTTATAATCCCGGTGACGATGTTCGTTTTATTGATTGGAAGTTATCGGCAAAATCATCAAAGACCTACGTGAAAACATTTGAGGAAGAGAGAAACGTAGAGGTTTCTGTTTACTTACCCTTAGATCCGCTGATGAGTATTGGATATTACCAAAAAAGTAAATTGCAGGTAGCACTTGAGATCGTTTACTTATTATTTTTACTAACGGACAAAACATCAGATAAGGTCAGGCTTAATTTGATTCATCGTGATCAGTTTTGGGAAATCCCACCTTGTTCTGGTCGAGCGGGAATTGTTCGACTGATTAACCTTCTTTATCGGGCTAAATTGATGGACGAGCAAGGCAGGATCAACCGATATGCTGATTTTAAGATCAGTGATTTTTCTGCAGTTATTAAGAAAATAAAAAAAGATATTATTAAAAGGAAAGAGGTGCTTTTTTTAGCAGCTGAGCCGACTCAATTTGACTTATTGGGAGCAGTGGCTTTTCGTCAAAATTTTCACTATTTCTACTTGCAAGCACCATTGGACACCCCAACCAGTTTCAGCGCCACTGTTTGGGCAAGAACTAATGATGGATTAGCCATGGCCAATGCCGGTGATTTCAAAGAAGTAAGAGATCATCCTCGAGTTAAAAAATTATTAATTGACCAAAAATACTTAGATCAGTTTGTGAGGCATTTATCAAAATGAAGTGGTCTTTAGTCATCACCATATTGTTTTCATCCGCTCTATCATGGGGCCAAGTGACCTTTCAACCATTGAATGTGAAGCAGGTGGAAGTAGGAGATTTCTTTCAGGCTAGAATTTATTGTGCAGACTGTTCTTTGCCTGAATTACTACAACAACCCAAAGGTGACTTTGTTAAGCACTTCGCTATTATGGGTGAGATCAACGATAGTAATCAAGTGGACCTCACTCTATTGTATGTCAAGCCATTAAAAAAAGAAGTACTCGAAGTTCGCTTGCAAGAGACTTTATTTGAAATTAAAATTGACCAATTTGAAATTTTTGAAACTGAACTAGCCTCCGAAAACTCACAGTTAGCATTTTTTGACTTTCTCGCTTCCCGTAATTGGAAGTCTTGGTGGTATCATAATTGGTATTGGTTTTTACTGCTAGCGTTCATCTTGGTCAGCCTTTACTGGAAGTTTCTTTATCCTCAGTCCATGAGAAGAAGAGAATTGCAATTGCGAGAAAAGAAAAAGCAGGACCTTATATCCTATCTTCAGCCAATAAGTGATAGAAAAGGTTTAGAGAGTATTTTTCGCTATAAAAACGTATTGCTGCAGCAGTATCATACGCCAGCTCTTAAAATTTTTTTTAAGAAGATTGAAAAAATTCAGTATAAACAACAGTGGCAGGAAGAAGAATTGCAAGAACTTTTAGATTGCAAAAAGCGGTTCATAAAGGAGATGGACAGTGGAGTATAATCAGAGCTGGCCATATTTACTAGGAGCACTTTGGCTCCTGCTCTGGGGATTAGATTTCTGGAGAGTTGGTTCTCAAAGTCACTTAGCTGTTCCGGCCAACTTTAAAGTATTGCAGGGAGGAAGGGCGTTGACTCGATTATTGTCATTTCTCTGTGGCGCTCTAGGAATTTTATTCATAAGCTATGGGGCCCTTGAACCTAGAAAGGCAATCGATGTAAGAGAGGGGTACCGCGAGGCCTTAGATATTTTTCTGGTAGTAGATGTCTCTCGCTCCATGTTAGCGGAGGATATGGAGCCTAACCGCTTGGAGTTAACCAAAGACAAGCTAAGAGAATTTGCCTTGATGAAACCTAAGGATAGAATCTCTATTATCCTATTTTCAGAAGGAGTTTTTACTCTACTTCCCCCTACCACAGATCCTTATTTGGTCCTGCAAATGATTGATAAAATAGATGTGGGATACTTGGGCAGTGGAACCAATATCGGTGATGCTCTAGGTTTGGCGGTTGCCAGAAGTCAAATAAGTGACGCTGATAATAAAGTGATTATTTTATTAACAGATGGAGTGAGCAATGTTGGAAACTTAACACCATTACAGGCAGCAGAACAGGCAGTAAAGTACAATCTAAGAGTTTACACCATAGGAGTGGGGACTGAAGACGATGCTAAATTGCCAGTGGGCTCAGGAGTTTTCGGAAAAAGGTATGTAACCATCCCCGGTGGTGGAATAGACTTTGAGACCTTGCAGAAAATATCAGATATGACGGGTGGGAAAATGTATAAGGTAGAGAGTGCTCAAGCATTTCAGCAGACGTTGGAAGATATTGATCAGTTAGAGCGATCAGAGGTAAAAGGAGAGTCACAGATTGTCTTTGATGAGCGCTATTATCGCTATATTGTTATAGGTATTATTCTATTTTTAATAAGTGAATGTTTAAGACGTTTGATGATTAGGGAGTTAGTATGAATTTTCAACAATACTCTCTATGGCCATGGATATTGATTTTTTGTCTAGTCTTCTTTTTTTTCACTTGGAAATATTATCAACAAACTCAGAAATTTTTACAGATGAACTGGGGGCTGTCTATCAGTCGGCCTTTAAA
>SKGZ01000022.1 GCA_007117175.1 Bacteriovoracales bacterium
AAAAAAATGTCTTGCCACCTCTTGCCCTGCTCCAATTTCAGCAAAAGTACCATAGACTTTTTCATCCAAATTCACATGAAGCGCTTTCTGCTTAGTGCTCATTGTACTATGGGGCATATGAGTTCCTCTTTATTTATTGGTAATTTAAAAATTTACCAATCACTTCCTTAGTATCCTTAGAAAGATGGTGCGCTGCAATGGACTCTAAAACTATTTTTGCTCTTTCTCTTCTGTTTGAATCCAATTTTCGCAAATCTACAAAGAATTTACAAATCCTAGCTGCCAATTGAGGATTATATTGATCAACTTTTAAAATTCTTTGCTTGAGTAAATCATAGCCTCTTCCATCAACAGAATGAAAGGCCTGTAATTGATTCATCACCAAAGGACCAAGAAGGGAGCGCACTTTATTTGGAATTTTATCATCATAGTAATCTTGCTTTTCAATAGACTCAATCACAGAAAAAACCTGATCTTTATCAGCGGCATAAACTCTTAAAGAAATGTATTGATCCATCACCAATGAGTGATTCTTCCACTTATCAAAAAATCTTTGAGCATGTTTTTCAGAATCATTAAGTTGAAACTTTAAAATTAACTTTAAGGCTCCCATTTCATTGGTCATATTTTGTGCTTTAGCTAGCTCATTAACAACCATAGATTGATAATCACTAGTCTGAGTCCGCAATAAACTCTCTAGCAACTGCCATTTTAATTCACGAACTCCCATATGAACGGGATCCCAAATATTTTCTTCCTTAGAAATGGTACTTTTTAATAGCTGCTGACAATATGGTTGAATTGTTTTAGCCAATAAGTTCTTACAAAATTCTAAAGAGTGAGCAACCTCATCAAATGGATAAATATTAAAGCAACTATTTATTTCCATTTCACTAGGCCACCTTAACATAAAGGCCTTCAATGAATCATCAATGTCAGAGTCAGTTAAAATCTTTTTAAGATAGGTTGCCAATTGCTCGATCATTTCTTTTTGTAATGATTGATCTTGATATTGGCACACCACTTGCTTCATCAAAGACTGAATAATCTCCCAACGGGTTAGAAAGTCGCTCTCACACTGAGCGATTAATTGCAAATCATGGGATGATTTTTTTTCGATAAGGTGAATTGGTGCTGAAAAATTCCGATTCCAGACAAATGTTGGCTTTTCTATGACCTTATTAAATTCCAGTTTTAATAACTTATCTTGAAGTACTAAAATGTTCTGTCCATCAACAACCTTGAAGTAACTTTTAGCATCTTCAGGTAATTGAGCTTGAATATTATCAATTTCTCCTTTGCTATTATACCACCGACAGTTTAATGGGATACACATAATATTTTGATTATTGCTATCCTTAAAAAACTGTTCAATGACAATGATCACTTGCGACTTTTGTTGGTCATAATTTTCAGTAATTTTCACTTGAGGAGTGCCTTGCACATCATACCACAGAGAAAAATGAGAAAGATCCTCTCCACTCACATGCTCCATGGCCTGGAGAAAATCTTGGACAGTGGCACCAGTCCCATCGTGCTTTTGCAAATAGAACTGAACACCTTTAGTAAAGTTCTCCCGTCCCAAAAGAGTCTCATACATGCGCACCACTTCTGCTCCTTTTTCATAGACAGTTTGGGTGTAAAAATTATTAATCTCTTCATAACTTTTGGGTTGTATAGGGTGGGCAAAAGAGCTGTCATCCTCTCTGAACTGGAACTGGCGAAGTCTCATCACATCATCAATTCTTTTCACTGCACGAGAATGAAGATCAGAGGAAAACTCCTGATCCCTATAAACAGTTAAGCCTTCTTTTAAAGTTAACTGAAACCAGTCTCTGCATGTGACCCGATTGCCAGTATAATTATGGAAATACTCATGAGCGATCACCGATTCAATATTGTAAAGCGCCTGATCTGTGGCCGTTTTTTCATTGCCTAGCACGTACAGAGAATTAAAAATATTAAGCCCTTTATTCTCCATTGCCCCCATATTAAAAGAACTCACCGCTACGATCATATAAGTTTTCAGGTCATATTCTAATGAAAATCGTTCTTCATCCCACTTCATAGATCTCTTTAGTGATTCCATAGCATGATGGGTTTGCGGCAAGTCCCCTTTATCCACATAAATCTGCAAATCAACCTTCTTACCACTCATAGTGGTATATTCATCTTCTAACACATCAAAGTCGCCAGCCACTAATGCAAAAAGATAGCAAGGCTTAGCAAAGGGATCAAAGAACTTAACCCAGTGACGCTTGGGATCTGTTTTTGAATCTCCTCTCTCAATACAGTTCCCATTTGCCAATAAGTGTGGATACTTTTTATCTGCAATGACAGTCGTTTCAAACAAACTTAGAACATCTGGTCTATCATAATAATAAGTGATCTTGCGAAATCCCTCAGCCTCATTCTGGGTGCAAAACATACCATCAGAGAAGTACAACCCCTCTAGAGCAAAATTTTTTTGAGGATAAATCTCAGTGATGATCTTGAGTTGAAACTTTTCATCAGCTGGGATGAATTCAAAAAATTCATCACTCACTTGATATTGGTCTTTTGATAATTCTTTCCCATTATAATCAACTTGCTTTAAAACCAATTCCTCGCCATTTAAAATTAACTTCTGCCCAGTGCTCACACCTTCTCGTAAAGAAATAGTCATGTCATTCTCAACAAGAGTGTGCTCGTCAAATAGATGAAAAGTTAAATTAACCTTTTCAATTTGATAGGGGGTGGGTTGATAGTCTTTAAGTTCAACTTTTTTATTTTTCATAAATAACCTGTTTGGAAGATGAGCAGACCAATTTATAATCAAAAGCTTGAGATGATATCTTTTGAATTTCTTGAATATTAAACTTTGAATGCGCTAGAGTTTTCATCATTTTCTGAGAAAGTAAATGTTCGCCAATTGACTTTGCTAACAAGGGTGGAACAGCATTGCCAATTTGTCTAAAGACAGCAGTATAGCTACCGTGAAACTGAAAGTGTTTGGGAAAGCCCTGCAATAATCCGGCCTCTCGGGGAGTTAAATAACGATTCTCCACTGGATGAAAATAAGTGTTCTTTGCGGTCATAATGGTTGGTGCGACTTTTTGACGATCGAGTCTTAAAAATTTAGTTTGTCGCAGACGCTGCTCTGGCCTACTTTGCCAATCGATTCCTAAAAAATAACGTTTCGGTAAGTATTTTTTTTCATCTTGTGGATAGCGAATTCCACGGCCTTCTGGGATATAAGACAGACGCTTATAGTCTAGCTGATTTTTCAACTGTACTTTTTCAAGGTTGTGATATGGATCGATTAATTGATCCTTTTTTTTCAGACATCGCCATGCTTGAGCAACTGTCACCGTTTTTTGATTTTTAGCTTTTGGTATCAACAATTTAGGATCGTAGTTCTTAGCACCAAAAATAAAAGTTCTTCTGCGTTGAGAGGGGACTCCAAAGTTTTGCGACTGTAAGACTTGTGCACTTAAATGAAAACCCAAACGGGAAAAACTTTGATGAATTTGAGTTAAAACAGATTGATTTTTTTTTGCTAATAACCCTGTGACATTTTCCAAAATAATAAACTCTGGATCTAAATTTTTAACAACCCTGACAAATTGCTTAAAAAGGGAGTTTCTCTCATCGGCGACATCTCCTTTGCCAACGGTGGAAAAACCTTGACAGGGAGGTCCTCCTACTACCAGATCAACTTTATGTCCTGCTAGCATCTTCTTGAGTTTGTGATGGCTCAGTTGATGAATATCACCGCAAAAAGATTGGGAGTCCGGGTGATTTTTCTGAAAACTTTGTATGGCGTTGGCATCAAAGTCCACTCCCATTAAACAACGATGCCCTGCTTGTTCTAAACCGTAGGAAAAACCACCGCAACCGCAAAAAAGATCAACAAAGTTTAAAGGTGCTAATTTTTTCATTGAAACTCAAGAGGTCCACCCTGCTTAATTTGAGGATCTACTCCAGTGAAGCGCTCAAAATTGCTCACAAACATTCCCGCTAATTTTTTGGCAGTCTGATAATAAGCATCACTGTCCGACCAACTATTACGGGGATTGAGTAAACGTGGCTCAACACCAGTGACCGCCTTAGGAATCTCTAGCCCAAAAACATCTTCTCGATCGTATTGAGCTTCATTGAGTTCACCATTTTGAATAGCTGAAATTAACTTGCGCGTCACCGGCAGCGGAAAACGCTCTCCAACACCATAGGCTCCACCTGTCCAGCCTGTATTAATCAGCCAAACCTTAATTTGATATTTTTTCATATACTCACCCAATAATCGAGCATAATCATTGGGCATTCTCATCATGAAGGGAGCTCCAAAACAAGTAGAGAAAGTCGCCGTTGGCTCAGTCACCCCCACTTCCGTTCCCGCTAACTTAGCAGTATAACCTGACAAGAAATAATACATGGCCTGCGTGGGAGTGAGGCGACTCACTGGAGGCAAGACTCCGAAAGCATCCGCACTTAAGAAAAGGATATGATTAGGAACCTGCCCTTTAGCACCAGGTGCAATGTCAGGTAAAAACGATAAGGGATAGCTAGAACGAGTGTTTTCAGCGATGCTCTTATCATTGTAATCGGGATAATTATTTTCATCCAAAACCACATTTTCTAAAAAAGCTCCAAAGCGATTAGCTGCGCGATAAATAATAGGTTCATTCTCAGCAGAAATCTTATACATTTTAGCGTAGCAGCCACCCTCAAAATTAAAAATTCCCTGATCACTTAGACCGTGTTCATCATCACCGATGATCAGTCTCTTCTCCTGTGTGGACAAAGTGGTTTTTCCTGTACCAGACAGACCAAAAAAAACAGAGACATCTCCTTTTTCTTGTCCGCAATTAGCCCCTGCGTGCATTGGCAGTAAGCCTTTTTCTGGCAAAAGATAATTCATCACTGAAAAAACTGACTTTTTAATTTCTCCAGCGTACAAGGTGCCACAAATTAAAATCTCTCTGGCATCTAAATCAATGGCAATCACTGTGCTGGTTCGAGTTTTATATTTTTGAGCATCTATGCGTAAAAGAGGTGCATGTAAAATACGGTAGCGTCCCAAACCTTTGGCATGACAATCAAAATCATCATTGCGCATCAGGTGATCAAAAAATAAGGCGTGAGAAGCACTTGGAGTGAAAAGCTCAACGGCCAGAGAGTACTGCTCTTGCGCTCCCACATTACGCTGCTGCACATAGAGATGTTCACTTTGAGATAATTGCTCAATAATTTCACTGCGTATGCCACGAAAAACTTCTGGGTCCATTTTGTGAATATTATTTCTCCAATCGATGGTTTTTTCACTGCTATTGGAAAGTACCACGTACTTATCCTTAGGCGAGCGGCCAGTGTGCTCTCCCGAATACATGACCACTGAGCCTTGGGGAGTTAACTTACAACCAAAGTGACGCACTGACTGTTCAATGAGAACGGCCATCGAACGATTAATGTAAACATTTTCCGTTTCCTTGCGCTGAATGCCCAAATCTTTTAAAGCTTGCATAGTGCCTTCCTTCGCTGATTTTTCAATACTTAAGCACTATTAGACTAATAGAATTAAAGGCAATTATAAAGTGTCTTTTTCTTTTTCTTCGCTGGCGATAATCTTTCTTTTCATATAGATGTAATAAAGTGAACCTAAGACAATGATCACTGACAGTTCTAAGGCCAAATCAAGAAGCTGATCCCAACCAAACATTATTGACCACCAAACATTATTTACCAAGCATTATTTAAAGGATTCCCAAACTTTCCAAGGACTGACTGGCCTTCACCTTGTAAACATCGCCAGTTTTTTTATGATAAAAATAAACCCATAGACGACTTTCTGCTGAGTTTTCAAAACCATCACGAAAATAAATCAGTAAAGCTAAATTTTGATAAACAGATTGAGATAATTTTTCATAAGCGTCAACCAGGTTCAAGCGATCAGGATGAGTGCGAAGTTGCTGAGCAGGCAAAAAGGTAAAACAATACACATTGTCTAAAATTTCTTGTTCTGAACGAAAGCTTGAAGAGAAATCATGAAAATAACTCAAATAACGCTCATCTAATTTTTCAACCTTGGCAATTTCTTTCTTCAGTGCCTCTTCCCACGAAGCTCCCTGTAGACTTTCTATGGTAAAAACCATTTGCTGATGTTCAACTTTACAAACATCCATAGAATCAAAAGGAATGGGCTTAATTTGTGTGGTCACAGCTGAGAATTGACTAAATTCAGGAGACTTAAAGCTCAAACGAGGAAGACCTGCATTAAGATTCAGTGAACTGAAACCAAGTAAAAATAGACAAAATGTCAAAAAGGTATTTTTGTTCACCCTTACTCCCCTCTCTTCTACCTCACATACTAGTGTATTATCTATTGACTGTCCAGTTTTACTTGTAGTTTTTTCAATTGACAATATGTCAGGATTCTACTTCTCGCAAGCGACTCACCAAAAAGATGGGTAAAAGTAAACTCATTGCCCCTAATAAGTAAGGAAAAGATGCTCCGTAACTCCAATACAACAAACTGGCGGCAATCGGCCCAATCACGCGTCCCAAGGATCCCAAAGAGCGAAAAACGCCTAACACAGTCCCTTGAGCTTCTCGAGGAGCATAAAGTGAAACCAGCGCGGTTAAACAG
>SKGZ01000180.1 GCA_007117175.1 Bacteriovoracales bacterium
AAAAAAATATTTTAAAAAATAAACTTAGTCTTGAATAAAATGAAATTACTATCAAGCCTCGTCTGGACCCCTTTTGGCTATGCCCTTGGCTCTATTGGGATTATATTTATCATTCCAACCTGTTTTCTTGTCATACTACCTCTCAAACAACGACTGAATATTTTGATTTACCTATGGCAAGCATTTGCCATATGGGTCTGCACCTTCTGTTTTGCATGTCGTTTTCAATTTTTTGATCGACGCAATAAAGAAGATCAAAGAAGACTTGCCCCAGGGCTTTACATTGGAAATCATCAAAGTTACACCGACATCCCTGTGAATCTTATGACTTTTCAAGTCCCATCGATCATGAAAAAACAAGTTTTAAGAATACCACTCATTGGTTTACTAGGCCTAATGGCAGGAGCTGTCAGTGTCGATCGCCAAAAAAAAGAATCTCGTAAAAAAGCCTTTGATGCTGTCATGGACAGAGTTAAAACAGGGTTACCTATTCAATTCTACCCAGAGGGAACAAGGAATCCAGACATTAAGAATGGACCTCTTAATTATGAAAAAATAAAAAAAACATTACTATTGAGTGCTTTTGATCACAATATTCCCGTGACTGCTGTCAGTCTTTACAATACAGAGAAAATTATCGGTCCCTTTGGCTTAATTCACCCTTTCATCACAGTCGGTCAAATTATTCATCCTGTTCTCTATCCATCTGATTATGAATGTGCAGAAGACTTTGCTAAAGCTTGTTGGCAAAAAGTCATTGATGGTTATTTAGAGTTAAAACAATCAATCGAATAAGAATGAAGGTTGATCACCATTCTAAGCTTTTTTTGTTCAATCTGAGCCAACCCTAGATTTTTATTCTCATGGGTACAGCACCAATAATAAGGTGAGTTTTTTATTGGCCTTTGATAATGAATTGTTCTGCCAACAGATAAGGACTGAGTCTCTTCAGCAGCTAAGCTCAGAATCGGCATTGGGAATGAGTCTTCAAGTGACCTCAAGTGCAGTTGGAGAAACTCTTCACGATTAACAGGCCAATTCTCTTGCAGTAAACCTTGGTCAAAAGTAAAAGGACCAATGGCCAATCTTCTTAACTCTGTCAAATGACCTAAAGTGCCAAGCTTTTGAACACAGTCCTCAAATAAAGTCCGGATATAGGTCCCAGATGAAACCTTTGCCTGTAAACTCATATAGGGAAATTGAAACTCAGTAATTTTTAAGTCACTCACTATTCTTAAGACTGGAGCTTTTTTAATGAAGACCCCTTCCCTGGCCCATTGGTGAAGTTTGCGACCTTGGTACTTTACTGCTGAAAAATAAGGAGGAACTTGCCAATACTCTCCGCTGAAATCATCAATCAATTGTTGGTGAATAAAATCTTGGCTAAATTGACCAATCACTTCTTCCAAAAAGGCGCTACGATCTTCTTGTATCACCTTCCCAGTCAGATCTGCTGAGTCTGTCTGAATACCTAAAAGCCCTCGTGCCAAATAAGTCTTATCATAGTAATCATGTAAGTAATCATTAAGCTTAGTGGCAGCACCAAAGGCCAGTAAAAGCACTCCGTCAGCAAAAGGATCTAAGGTCCCAATATGACCTATTCTTTCTCCTTTGATGAGGCAGTTTCTTTTAAAGTATCTAACCACATCTTGAGAGGACCATTCTAAAGGTTTAATGACATTAAGGATGCCACAGACTGTTTTATCGTTACTCATCGAGTTTTTGTTTAAGCAGATCTTCGATTCTCTTTTGATCCTCAAATTGAGAATTATAAAAAAAATTCAAAACAGGAGTGTGTCGTAATTTCATATTCTGAGAAAGCAAAGTTCGCAAATGCCCTCTCATTCCCTCAATGGCCTTTTTACAATCCCCACGTTTAGCAGGGTTGAAAGTATCCCAATAGACCTTTGCAACAGAAAAGTCTTTATTTAACTCCACTGCTGTCACTGAAACAAATTGTACTCTTGTATCAGAAACATCACATCTCGAAATATGATTGAGCTCATGTAGAATTTTCTCTTGATACTTTTCTTTACTATACTGTACTGCCATAAACTCACAACGTCTGATCTTGTCCTATTAATGTTCTCTTTTTTTCTTCAAGTTGATACGCTTCTAGAACATCATCAACCTTAACATCATTGTAGTTTTCAATTCCAATACCACACTCAAGACCATTTTTAACTTCTTTGACATCATCTTTTAGTCTTTTCAGTGAAGATAACTTACCATCATAAACGATCTTGCCCTCTCTCAAAAGACGAACACTGCAACCTTTTTCAATTTTACCGTCAACAACAAATGAACCCGCAATTGTTCCAACTTTAGGAATAGAGAAAGTTTCTCGAACTTGGGCCCTACCAATATACTTCTCGACAACCTCTGGAGCAAGCAGCCCCTCTAAAGCTAATTTCACTTGATCAATCAATTCATAAATAATGGAGTATGTTTTAATATCAACACCTTTTTGTTCTGCTAGTTTTCGAGCAGAGGTGACAGGTCTCATATTAAAACCTAATATATATC
Organism: Bacteriovoracales bacterium; assembly: GCA_007117175.1. Lineage (GTDB taxonomy): Bacteria > Bdellovibrionota > Bacteriovoracia > Bacteriovoracales > Bacteriovoracaceae > SKGZ01. The sequence goes on from SKGZ01000180.1 coordinate 2,527, forward strand.
CCTTCACTGAACTGGCTAGCATCACATCATTGTCATTAATGGGTCCAGCTCCTCCACCAATCACTTCCACTCCAACTTCATTATTGCCTAAGCTTTCAATTGAGTTTTTCACCGCCTCATAAGATCCAATCACATCAGCCCGAACAATTAACTTAAGAACTTTCTTCTCTCCATCTTCAGCTTGAGTATCAGCAAAAAAGTCCTCTAAAGTTAACTTTTTTGTACCAGCGCTTTCGAGTGCTTTTCTTTCGTCAATTCTGTGCTGTTTAATCTTATTGGCTTCACGCTCACTGGCCACAACATTGAAGAGATCTCCTGGATTGACGACAGCCTCCATTCCTAAAATCTGAACAGGAGTCGATGGTCCAGCTTGTTTTAAGTTTTTACCTTCAAAATCAATTAGGCTGCGAGCACGTCCAGTGCATTCACCAATAATGAGGTTGTCTCCCTTGGAAAGAGTTCCTTTTTGCACAAGAACTGTACAAACAGGTCCTCGACCCGATTCAATTTTAGATTCAATCACAACACCCTCAGCAGCTCCTTTCTGACTTGCTCGCAATTCCAGCATTTCAGATTGCAAGTAAATAGCTTCCAAGAGTTTGTCAACTCCATCACCATTCAATGCAGAAACAGGAACAAACAAAGTATCTCCTCCCCATTCTTCCGGAGTAATGCCAAACTCCATAAGTTCTTGCTTAACGCGATCAGGGTTGGCCTCTGACTTATCCATCTTATTGATAGCAACAATCATTGGGACTTGAGCATTTTGAATAAACTTAATGGACTCCTTAGTTTGAGGCATAACACCATCATCAGCAGCGACAACCAAAACAACCACATCTGTCACATTAGCACCTCTTTGTCTCATGGAAGCGAAAGCAGCATGTCCGGGTGTATCTAAAAAAGTTAAAGTCCCCTCTTTAACATTCACACTATAAGCACCAATGTGCTGAGTAATCCCTCCTGCTTCACCTGAAGCGACCTTGGTTCGTCTGATATAGTCCAGCAATGTCGTCTTGCCGTGATCCACATGGCCCATAATAGTTATGATGGGATTTCTCGCAGGAAGATTTTCTGCTGGCTCATTGGCAGCAGTTAATATTTCTTCTTCATCAAAGGCCCTGTCCTCAACACGATAATTCCAGAGACTGGCTAGTTCTTGAGCTAGCTGGATTCCAATGTAATCATTTTCTTCTATCAAAAGATTGAGCTGCAAAGCCTTATTGGCAAATTTTTCAAACTTTTGACTTAATTTTTGTGCAAGGTCTTTTGCCCATGCCCCCCCATGAAGGTGAATAACTCTCTTATTGTCTTTAACCTCAGTGATTTTTGTTTTCTTAGTCTCCCCCACATAGACTTTTTTCTTGCGCGCAGGAGTATAAGTCGCTCGTCCCACAATCCCATGGGCAAATTTCAACTCTTCCTCAGCTCTTAAAAGATTAATATCTTTATTCTTCTCTGCGCCTTTCTTATTAACAATGGCAGCTAAGTCTCCAATTCTTTTTTTCCGCCCTTTACTGTGATCAGAATCGTCATCAAGTGAAGGCTCATCAACTTTATTAAATTTCTTATGATGATTTTGCTTGGCTTGCTCTTCTGTTTCCTCCGGTACAAAAACAGGAGTAAAGGTGTGCATTTTTTCTTGAAAGATTTTGGCCTTTTTCTCAATAGTTTTTTCCGGCGTTGCGACCTCTGTTTTAGGTCTAGAGACGACCTCGAGACCTCGAGGACGATCTTCATTATAGACCTCATTTTTGTTTTCAGTCTGCTCTGCTGAAGAACGGGGCAGCTCACTTTCAGAAGCCCCCGCCTTTCTCTTAATAGTGGCGGCACCTAAGACATGCTGTGGTTCTTCAACTTCTTGATTGGCAACAGTGGTGGTTTTCTTTTTGGTCACCTTTTTCACTGTAGTCTTTTTCTTAGCAACCTTCTTTTTAGTCACTTTTTTAGTTGTCTTTTTCTCTTCAACTTTCTTAGGGGCCAGAGCATCTAATGCTTGTTTTTCCTCTTCATCAGTGAGTGCAACCATGTGATTTCTTACACTAAACCCCTGCTCCCTTAGTTTCTCTACTAAGTCCACGGCACTCATCTCTAAGTCTTTTGCTAGCTCAAATACTTTCTTACCCATAGAACACTCTTTTTCCTTACTTTAATTTAAATGCTGCTAATTCTTCTCTTAGCCTGCGCTCTGCTTCTGAGAACTTATGTGCATCGTCAGCACCGCTTCCTGCCCTTGTCGAACCATCGCTTTGGTAAGCACCTTCTCCGGGAATTGCAGATGCAGAAATAATCTCTTCTCCTTCATCCAGATCAAGCTGTAAACTCGCCTCTTCAACGGCTTGGGAGGCAAGTTCTTTATAGTTTTTTGCCTCCTCTTCATTGCAAGCTATGATTCTGCGAATCTCATCTATATCAGCTGCGCTCAAGTCAATAATTGACATGATTCCAGACTGAACAAACATCTGAGCGACTGTTTCATTGACTCCATCCAGCTGAATTAGATTCTCAACAGCCAGCTTCACTCTTTCTTGTAATTTAGCTTTAGAAACAATATTAATTTTCCACCCTAGCAACATCGCTGCTAATCGAACATTCTGCCCCCTTCGCCCAATGGCCAGCGACAGTTGATCCTCTTCCACAATCACATCCAATATTCTTTCCTCTTTGTTCATATTCAAAGAAGTAATTTCTGCAGGTGAAAGTGCTGCTCGAGCATAGGTCTCCAAATCACCAGACCAGCGAACAATATCAATCTTTTCACCTTGGAGCTCATTAACAATCTGCTGCACTCTGGAGCCCTTCATTCCAACGCATGCTCCAACCGGATCGATATCACGATCAGGTGTAAAAACGGCCATTTTAGCACGATGCCCTGGCTCTCTCGCAGCTGCTTTAATCTCAATGGTGCCATCTTGAATTTCGGGAACTTCCATTTCAAAAAGCTTAACTAAAAACAAGGGTGAGGTTCGACTGAGTCGTATTTCAGGACCACGATTAGTCATCACTACTTCTGAAAGGTAGGCCTGAATACGATCTCCTTGTTTGAAGTTTTCTCCATAAATAATCTCTCTTCTCGGTAAAATGGCATCAGCCTTTCCTAAGTCGACCATTACGTTTCCACGCTCTAGTCTGCGAGCTATTCCGGTGACTAAGTCTCCTTCTCTATGCTTGAATTCAGAAAATAAAATGTCCCTTTCAGCATCCCGGACTTTTTGAAAAATGATTTGCTTAGCAGTTTGGATATCAACTCGAGAAAACATGGGGTTTTCAATTTTAATTCCTAGTTGATCACCTAGCTCTGCATCTTCGTCTAATTCCTTAGCTGCATTATAGTCAATTTCAGTAATTGAGTCTTTGACACTATCGACAACATTTTTAAATTGAAAAATTTCAACTTCTCCCTCGGCTTCATTATACTTAGCCTCAAACTCACCTTGAATTCCAAACTTCTTTCGAGCAGTTACAATAAAAGCTTGTTCAATAGCACCAATCACAATCTCTCTTTTGATACCGCGATCTTTACCTAACTGTTCAATGACTCTCCCAATTTCTGAAAAATCCACAATCACTCCTTATTATTTTTAAAGTACTGGCTCACAATTAATTTTGCCAATTTCATCAACTTTTAAATTAAGCTGCTTAGACTCATCTAATTTCAACTCTATCGTCTGATCCTCTCGGTCGACCTTAGTTAAGTGACCAACCAAAGTATTACTTTTCAAATATTTTTTCCATTGAGTCCTAAAATTAGCATCCATCAACTTTTGAGTTAATTTGACCTTAACTCTTTCCCCTTGGGTCATTTGTAAATGATCCCAACTGCTTAACTCTCTAAAAAGACCTGGAGATGAAACCTCTAAAGTCACCGCTTCAGGGACCCAATCCTCATTCTCAAAAATAGGATCCAGGGCCTTATCAATCATCACACACTCTTGTAAAGTCGCTGTCTTTGTTTGAGGATTAATAATATAGACCCTTAATGTTCTATTGGAACTTATATACTCAAGATCGTATAACTTTAAACCTTGGTTCTCTAACAATTGAACCAAGACCTCAGTCATTTTTTGTTCAAATTGCGTTTGCTTCTTTTT
>SKGZ01000196.1 GCA_007117175.1 Bacteriovoracales bacterium
AACGCTGGCCAGCTAAGCATTGACTGAGAGCTTTTTTCTGCTGAGTTTCCAGTCCACGCTTGGCCACTTGCCAATAGCAAAGTTCTAATTTTCCTTCAATTTTTAAGCACACCTGCCATTCATAACTATGTTTGGTTTCCTTTAAAACTTGGATCAATTGGGCCTGATGAGCATCAACATTTTGCGTGTTTTTAGTAAAAAGAAAATGAGTACTGGCCAGTAACCGGCGATCTTTGCGAAGTAATTGGCACAAGCGCTCAATGCTGTAATGATGGGAGACCCTTTGATATTGATGACACCAATTTTGCGGATCTTCTCGCATGGGACAATAGCTTTGATGCAAACAGGGGTATTGCACAGTAAACCCACGGCGAATCAATTCTGAGCGCACTCTTAAGACTCGCTCAAAGACTTTTGGAGTCCCCGGTTCCACCAACCATATGCACTGAGGATCATACTGGTCAATCAGGCGAAAAAAGTGATTATCGCTAATCTCATTATAGGAATGTCCGAAGCAAAGTATCCCTCCTCGGTAATTCTTCAACCAATCTTCATCATGTAATTCAGCTGCAATCATCACTGGATAATCGGCATCAATGGCCTCAAAAACTTTATCAGCTTGCTGGCGCATGTACTGGGAGCTCTCTAATAATAAGAGAGGACACTCTTTTTGCTTTAAATGTGAGAAGGCGGCTACACTTAAAGTCCCAGGACCGGCCCCAAACTCCACCCATGGCATTTTGTGAGTGATTTGATTTTGTAATTGCAATTGCTGAAAAAGTGCTCTGCCCTTGGTCACATTGGTGGCAAAGAAAAAATATAAATAGGCAGAAATAAAATTGGGCCTTTGGTAAAGATCTGCTAATCGTATTGGGTCATGGTTATAGCAATAACTTAACTCATCAATGCTGGCTAAGAGATCTGATTCTTGATCAAAGAGATGAATCGCCACTTGATCACAGAAATCGGTACTGATCAAATCATCTTTTTCCATCAATTAAGCTCTCTCAAAAAGCTTAAGGACGGTGAAAGGAAGTCAGCTGAGCTCCTGTGTAGATTTGTCTTGGGCGACAAATTTTCATGGAGGGATCTTCTACCATTTCTTTCCACTGAGCAATCCAGCCAGGCATACGCCCCAAGGCAAACATCACAGTGAACATATTGGTTGGAATACCAAGGGCGCGATAAATGATTCCAGAATAGAAATCCACATTGGGATAAAGCTTACGGGAGACAAAGTATTCATCCTTTAATGCTTCTTCTTCTAGTCCTTTAGCAATATCCAAGAGCGGATCCTGAACACCTAGACGAGTCAGGACATCATCTGCTGCTTTTTTAATCAGTTTTGCTCGAGGGTCAAAGTTTTTATAAACTCGGTGACCAAACCCCATCAGACGAGTGGAGCTAGACTTATCTTTAACTTCTTCTAAGAACTTTTTATAACCGCCGCCAGCAGCTTGAATCTGCTCAAGCATTTCTACTACTTGCTGGTTGGCACCTCCGTGCAATGGTCCCCATAAAGCAGAAATCCCTGCAGAGATTGTGGCAAAAAGATTGGCCTTAGATGAGCCTACCATACGAACGGTTGAGGTAGAACAATTTTGCTCGTGATCTGCGTGTAAGATCAACAAGACATCAATGGCCCTGGCCACAGTTTCATCCACTTCTCCAAACATTTGATGAACAAAATCAGAGGCATAATCTAATTGAGCATTAGATTCAATCTTTTCTTTGCCCACACTGTGACGATAAAAGGCTGCAGAGAGCACTTGAATTTGTTTTAACACTAAGCAACTCACCTGCTCTCTTTTTTCTACAGATAAATCTTGATCTAAGAGTTCAGGATAAAAAGCAGACAGAGATGAAATCAAAGATGACATCACTCCCATGGGGTGAGCGTTGCGAGGATAAGCAGCTATCATTTTTTGCAAGGCTTGTGGAGTTTGTCCAAAGGAATTAATTTTTTGTTCAAAACCTTTCAGTTCCTTATTATTAGGAACATTGCCATTAAGTAATAAATAAGCCACTTCCATAAAATTGGATTTTTCGGCTAACTCGGCAATATCAATTCCCCGGTAGCGTAAAATTCCCTTTTCACCATCTAAAAAAGTGATATTAGAAGTACAGGCTCCGGTGTTCATATAGCCATTATCTAAGGTCACATAGCCCGTTTGCGCTCTTAACTTAGTGATATCAATCGCTCTTTCTCCCTCAGAACCTTCTAAGATGGGCAGTTCACATTCCGATTCAGGTAGCTTCAGTGTTGCTATTTTGGCCATGATTCATCCTCCTACATATGCTCTCAATTCAAATCAAGGAAAGTTTACATGAAATTTTTACCCTGTCCATGGCCAATTGGTGTCATCTCAGCAATGACCTATTCTATAATCATCCCAATCTAGCCCCAATATTGTTCATTTAGTGTCAGCTTGTCCCCGAAAACCCCCTTCAAAGTTGGCCCGAGACTTGCTTTTTAATCCGGCAAGAACGAGAGCTGCCAAGGATGGGTAGGCCCTAACGAAAAACAAATTTAGACTCTACGAAGGAGATCTAAAGAGTTACAGGAGGTTTACATGAAAGCATCACAGGCAGTGGTTTTAAGAAAGGTTATCATTCTCAATATCTTAGTTTCATTCTTGTTGGTGACTCTGGACAGCTACGCCTTTGGAGTGCCAATGCCAATAGTACCAGCAGATCCTTTGTTAAAAACAGATCTTATGCTAAACTAGTCCAATGTTATTTTCAGCAGAAAACACCTGCCAAGCAGTCATTCTCAAGCGCTATAAACGGTTTTTAGCCGACGTACAATTAGACTCTCAGCAGGTGGTCACTGCCCATGTTCCTAATACTGGCAGTATGAAAGGCTGCTGGCAAGCTGGACAAAGGGTCCTACTCACCCATCACGATAATCCCAAGCGAAAATTAAAATACACTTTGGAAATGACTCAAAATGCTCAAACATGGATTGGAGTTAACACCGCCAGAACCAATTCATTAGTGGCAGAAGCTTTACAATTAAGGCAGATTAATGAACTCAAAAATTATAGCAATATTAAAGCAGAACAAAAGATTTCTGCTCACACCCGGATCGATTTTTTATTAAGTGAAGGCGAAAATCAACTGGCATTAGAAGTTAAGAATGTGACTTTAGCAGACAATCAAACAGCACTTTTTCCTGACGCAGTGACCACCCGTGGACAAAAACACTTAAGAGAGCTCATCGAATTTCGAGGGCAGAATAAAGAAAGTGCCATCTTATTTGCAGTGCAAAGAAATGATGTCACAAGCTTTGCCCCCGCTAAAGAAATTGATCCTCAATATGCCCAACTTTTACAAGAAGCACATAAGGCAGGAGTCAAAATTCTAGTTTATCAATGGCATGTGAGTCCGCAAAAAATAGTCTTAGAAAAATCATTACCCTTTCATCTATGAGTGAATACTATTCTCTACCCTGCTATCCATTCAAGCTCATCAAGCAAAACCAGCAGTTTCAATCTGAAAGCTTCAAGCTGGGGTTTCAAAAGCAAGAAAGTGCCATTGAGCTCTTAAAAGATCATCATTGCCAACAGTATTTTGAAGTGATGCAAAGTCTATGGAGTGATTACTTTAAACCCTTTATTGAAAATATTGGGGCCAAGTGGCAATTGCCCTCTCAAGTCACTTTTTTTGCGGGCAGCTTTTCCCCTTGGCATCAAGGACATCAAAACTGCCTTGAGCTGTATCAAAAACACATCTCTATTCCACTTGTGCTAGCCCCAGATTGTAATCCGCAAAAAAGTCAGATGAGCATTGATCCAGTTAAGTTAAGGCAATTGAGTTTGCAAAATCCCACTCTGCCCCTCTACCCTGGTTTTTATCTGAATCAAAAGGCCAATCCCAGTGCTCAATGGCTCACTGAACTCAAGCAGCGCCGCCCCGATCTCAAGATTCACTGGCTCACTGGCTTTGATCAATTGGCCAACTTAACTCATTGGCAAGCAGCTGAAAAACTGCCCACTCTTATTGAAAAGCTCTACTGGGTCAGTCGTCTGGAAAACAATGAGCAAAGACAAGATGCGTTAAGCAAGGCCCAACAACTAGGTTTTCAAACCGATCAGCTGATCCATCTTGGCCATCATGCCCATGAAGAGCTAAGCTCTAGCCAACTTCGTACAACTTAGACCTTGACTAAAACTAGACAAAAGATCATTGATTTAGTGATTCAATCTATTTTATGGTAAGGCTATTAAAAAGGATAAAATATGCTTGAAAATAATGAAATGAAAAATACAACCATTAATAAAGCACTGAATTGCTCTCTACAAGATGAAAATGGGCTCAATGACTTTCAAAAACTGCCTGATAGTGAGGGCATTGCCATTCCCAGAGTAGGTATTAACCGCTTTCGCATTCCACTACGCCTGCCCTCGCAAGACCAACAATGGCAGCAGCGAGATTGTCTAGTGAGCATGTATGTTAATTTGGCGAAAAATAAAACAGGGATCAATATGTCTAGACTGTGCGCTTTACTGCAAAGTAGCGCTCAAGAGCATGTGATGGATTATTCTCAAATGGCCAAGCTGCTAAAGGACTATCGCACAGAACTCAGAGACTCCCCAGAAGAAAAGCCAATTGAACAAAGTTACCTCAAAATTGATTTTAATTACCCTCTGAAGCAAACTTCCTTAAAAAGCGAAAATTGGGGCTGGCAGTATTACCAATGCTCGCTCACTGCCAAACAAAATGAAAGTAAAGGCACTGAGTTTTATCTGACAGTCAACTATGAGTACTCTTCTACTTGTCCCTGCTCTTTGTCTATGGCCAGACAGTATGAACAAGATTATGCCCAGGGTTTAACCCAAGAAGGAAGTGGTGTAGCAGTGGCCCATGGCCAGCGCTCAAACTGCCAAGTGAAAGTGAAACTAGGCCCTGCCGCCGTTGAACAAAACTTTTTTATTCCTGAATTAGTGCAATTATTACGCAAGGCCTTGCCCACAGAAACCCAAAGCTTAGTCAAAAGAGTGGATGAGCAAGCTTTTGCTATTCTCAATGGTGAAAACCCCATGTTTGTAGAACATGCCAGCAAGCGTTTAAACAAAGTTTTCAATGAAGTTTCTTTACTTGAAGATTGGATTGCCAGCTTTGAACACTATGAATCACTGCACAGTCATAATGCAGTGGCAGTGATCTTTAAAGGTGTCCCCAACGGAATGCAAAACGATCAGGTATTCTAAGCTTTTCAAAAGCAGCCCATCTCCTCTAAAATAGATGAGACGTCGAACGTCGCTCAACAAGGACAATGGAATGGCCCGTGCTGAATTATTGATTAGCAACTCGTTTATCGTTGTATTTATTCTTTTTATTTTTAGCTCTTGTTCTTTGACTCAGAAAACAGTGCTGCGAGGTTCTCACCAAATTTTTGAAGATGGCTCTCTAGCCTATCAAAAAATTGGCAATTGGCAGCAGTTTGAGCAAGATTTTGCTGCTAATATTTTACAATTAGAAGCTCTGTATGAATTTGATTCTAAAAATCTTTACTTGCTCGCCCTGCTGATTAAAGGTTATTCCTCTTTAGCCTTTGGCCTGCATGAAACACTGGCACTTGATCCTAAGCAAAAAAAATTTCGTGAAAAACAAGCAATGTATTTTTACAATAAGGCACTTAGCCTAGGTCAAGACTACCTTGAGCGTAGAAAATTAGCCATTTCAGACTTACTTAAAGTGATGAATGATCAACAGGCCTTTCAAGCAAAACTCAACCGCCATCTCAAAAAGCGGGATCACTTAGCGGCATTCTATATAGCTCAAGCTTGGGGAGGTTTTTTAAATCTGAACCGTCAGCAAACCAGGATTATGCCCCACCTCGGCGCAGTCACCCAATTAGCAGATTGGGTGTGTCAGCAAGATCCTCAATTTGAATGGGGAGCATGCTATCTCTTCAAGGCCATGGTGGCTGCATCCTTACCACCAGCTCTGACTCATAGTGAAGTCAGTGCTGAAAAGCTCATCGCCCAATATAAACAGCTGCACCCTGAAAGCTTATTAGGTGAAATCATTGAGCTACAAATGATTGAGCTGCCACAAAAAAGAAAAGCACTCACCTCTCAAAAACTTAAAAAACTCAAAAACAAGTTTGCAGAAAAAGAAGAATTGCTACAAAAGCCTGCTTATCGTGCAAAACCCAATCCCTTTCACTCTCGCTATCAGCTCTTTAATGTGATTGCTCAAAAAAGATTTGAACTTATATTGCAACATCAAGAGGTCCTATGAAATCACTATTCATTTTCATCTTTTTCGTGAGTCTGAGCGCACAAGCTCTGACTTTAAAACTGGCCTTTCTCGCTCCCCAAGGAACCAGTTGGGCCCAAAGTCTGACTCAAATGAATAAAGAAATTACCAAAGCAACCGAGTCGCGGGTCAAAATGAAAATGTACTTTGGAGGAGTGGCCGGAGATGAAGTGGATGTTCTCAGAAAAACCAGAGTGGGGCAATTACACGGAGGAATCTTTACTGGAAAAACTCTAGGAGAGATCTATCCTGACATTCGAGTGATGGAACTTCCTTTTACCTTTCACAAGAATCCAGATAGCGCACTTAAAACACTACAACATT
>SKGZ01000198.1 GCA_007117175.1 Bacteriovoracales bacterium
CTTATTTGATCGCTGTCACTACTCTCTAAAATTTTGATAATTTCTAAATCACCAACCTTCTTTCGACTCTTTGATCTTTTGTCTCCATGGTCTGTAAAATAGTATTCACCTTTGCTTATGGCTTCACTAATGGCCGTCATTAACTCCTCAGTGGTTTTCTTTACTGGCTTTTTTGCCGTGCTCTTCTTCACCACGCACTATCCTTTTTCGATGGAAACTAAGTTTCCAATAACAATATACAATGGAAACCTAGTTTCCGCAAGCGTTTTTGTAATTATAAGTAAAATTAGTAATTTATTGGATTAAAAAAATGTAAGTGATTAATTTTGCTATAAGATAACCTCGTAGTATTTTCTCTGTTCACTCAGCAGATATATTGACTCAATAGAATCAATATACTAGGGTGCACCTACATTTCCTATGAGGAGAGAACAAACACAGCAACTTTGAACAGTTGTAGGCAGAGGATTAATGTGGATAGGTTTATAATCTTTATCTTTTTACAATTCTTTATTACTCAAAGCCTTTACCCTGAAACAAGCCTACTGCCAGTTAAGGGTACTGACAGAGTTCTTGTTGTCTTTGTTAGTTTTGATGACTCAGAGTTTAGTAATCCTTTTCCACTAGAAACTCTCCGAGTATCCAGTGAAAACATTGAAAAGCTCCGTGCAAAACTTGGAGATGACTGGGTTGAAGATTTTTTAGATAAAGAAGAACAAAGAATTTCCACATTTAAGAAAATGATTGACTTCAGAGACCCCATTGAAATGACAATCAGCCAGGTGAATACACACTTTCACCGCTCAGCTCCTCCGCTCAAGGATTAAAAGGTTTAAAAATAAAATTAGATCATCCTTATTTTGATGAGAAAAATTCAGAATATTGGCTATACCTTGAGTACAGAAGACCTTTAGGGTTTGATTCTTTTGTCAGTTCTCATAGTAACTCAGGCAAAGGAATCTTAGCATTTAATATCGTTAAGTTTACAGAGGATGAATACAAACCAACACTTCTTCTAAATTTCACACCAGAACAAGACCCTCGACTAAAGGGGACTAATCAATCATTTTCAAATGAAATTCTTTACCAAATTGGAAATATAAATCTTAAAATTAACGAACTTAGCGATAATCATGCAATGATAGAAATCGTTGCCATCGAGTAAACAATCTAATTTTATAGAAATGGCGCAACCGGTACGATTCGAACGTACGACCTCCTGATTCGTAGTCAGGTGCTCTATCCAGCTAAGCTACGGCTGCGTAGTTGATTAAGATCAGCCCATTATGCTTAAAAGTTGAATTATCGTCAAATTTTAACTTGGATTAGCTGTGATGCTGCTGGTAACTTATGGCTATTATTTTTAAAAAGGACGCCATCATGAAAATGATTAATAGCGACAACTTTATCAATGGCCAATGGGTGAAAGGCAATGGCGAGGTGCGCAAAATTCACTCTCCCCACAATGGTGAGGTCATTGGAGAGGTGAGTTTTCCCGATGATGATCAAATTCACCAGGCCATTGAACTGGCGCAAAAAGCACAGGTGCTATGGGGGCAAAAAACCCATAAGCAAAGAGCGCAGCTGCTCTTTCAGGTGCGCACAGCTTTATTGGATAACTTTGATTTAATCTCACAAGTGAAATCCAGTGAAAGTGGTAAAACACTGGCTGAAGGCAAGGCTGGTTTAGCTAAAGGAATAGAGGTTTTAGAATTTGCTTTAAGCTTACAAAATCTTGATAGTGGATCTAAAATGCAAGTCTCCCAAGGGGTTAACTGTGAGTATCGCAGGGAAGCTCTAGGAGTGGTTGCCAGTATTACTCCCTTTAATTTTCCGGCCATGGTTCCCCTGTGGACCATTCCCATTAGCCTTGCCTTGGGAAATGCTATGGTTTGGAAGCCTTCAGAAAAAACTCCACTGACTGCACAATTGATTGCCGATGCTTTTAAGCAAGCTGGTTTACCTGCGGGTCTATTGACTGTGCTGCACGGACAAGAGCAAACCGTACAAAAGATCATTGAAAACCCACATGTGAAGGCCGTTAGTTTTGTGGGCTCTACCAATATCGCTCGCAAGATCTATCATATGGCCAGTTTGCAAGACAAACGGGTGCTAGCACTTGGGGGAGCTAAAAACCCCATTATTTTACTGCCAGATCACAACCTTGAATTAACTGCTCAGGCGATTACCGATTCCTTTACTGGTTGCGCCGGTCAGCGCTGCATGGCCGCATCGCTGCTTTTGAATGTAGGTCAAAATCAAAAAACAATTCAAGAAATCAAGGCCTGTGCCCAGAAAATTCAATTAGCAGAACAGATGGGAGCTATTATCAGCTCTGAACAATTAAATTTTTTGCAAAAAGCCATTGATCAAGCGGTGGCCGAAGGAGCGGAGCTGTTATTAGATGGTCGAGAGGCTAAAGCTCCTAAGGGAATGGAAAAAGGCAATTGGATTGGACCTACTATTCTCAATAAGGTCAACCCTGCAAGTCACGCTGCCACCACTGAACTGTTTGGACCAATTTTAAGCATTATCGATTGCCCTGATCTAAGTAGTGCACTTCAAATTGAAAATAATATTCCCTATGGAAACGCATGCAGTGTCTTTACCTCTAATGGCGCCATGGCGGAAAAAGTCGCGCAAAATGCTAAAGCGGGAATGGTGGGAGTGAATGTGGGAGTGCCAGTTCCCAGAGAGCCGTTTTCCTTTGCGGGAATCGCTGATTCCAAATTTGGCCACGGGGAAATAACTGGAGAGCAAAGTCTCGATTTCTGGAGCAATACCAAGAAAGTCACCACTAAATGGGAAAAACAAACTCAAAGTGATTGGATGTCATAAAAGGATAAAGAACCATGAGTGATAAAGAACATATTATTCTCGCCACCCATACTAATTTAAAGTTTAAACACTGTCTGCCTATTCAATGGGGAGAAAAAGATCCTCTTAAGCGTGGACCGGTGGTCGCTTCCAGTTATGATTTAACCAGAAGAAATGCCATTGGAACTCATAGCGGAAGCTATACCGTCTATCGAGCTCTGTCTGTGGCCAGTGGAAAATTCTGTCCCACTCATAAACCAGATCTACACAATACTGATAGCCCTGCCCCTATAGGACCACACCCTAGCTGGCATGGCAGTGATAAAATTGTCGCCTTGGATCCTTGGGGACTAGATCCCCATCGCAATTTTAAAAGCTATGTGGATCAAGGCTACGATATTAGGCCCTCTATCGCAGTGACTCAGGCCCACTTACTCTTGCCCGAAATTCAAGAGGCCATTAAGGCAAATCGCCTCAAAATTGATGGCCAATTCATCAGAGAAAATGGTGATGTGAGAGTCACCAAAGTGGCCATCGATCCTGTCTGGCATTTGCCGGGGATTGCCAAAAGACTCAAGATTGCAGAAGGAGATTTGCGAAGAATTATCTTTAAAGAAACAGGTGGCATGTTTCCAGAGCTCATCACCAGACCGGATCTTAAGGTGTTTCTTCCCCCCATTGGCAGCACCACTGTGTACATTGTGGGCAACCCGCAAGATCTAGCCAATCCCAAGGTGGAACTGACTTGTCGAGTGCACGATGAGTGCAATGGCTCGGATGTTTTTGGCTCTGATATTTGCACTTGCCGCCCTTACTTAATGTACGGAATTGAGGATGCTGTGAGAACTGCTCAAAGAGGAGGAGTGGGGCTGATTGCCTATTATCGTAAGGAAGGTAGAGCATTAGGAGAAGTCACTAAATTCCTTGTTTACAATGCTCGCAAAAGACAAGAGGGCGGTGATACTGCGGCAACTTATTTTAAAAGAACAGAATGCGTAGCAGGAGTAGAAGATGCCCGCTTTCAAGAGTTAATGCCTGATGTTTTGCATTTTTTTGGCATCCAAAAAATTCATAATTTGCACTCTATGAGTAATATGAAGTACGACGCTATTGTTGGCAGTGGTATTGAAGTCATTAATCGCATCTCAATTCCAGATGAATTGATTCCAGAAGATGCTCAAGTAGAAATTGCCGCTAAAAAAGCCGCTGGCTATTTCACACCGAAGGAAGAACAAATTGATCTTAACAAAGTCAAAGGGCGCAACATTGAATAACTCTACCAAAGAAATTTTATGTGCCCAGTATGTTCGTAAAAAAGCTAATGAGGTCTTTGAATATACCCAAAGTGGCAAAGGCTATTTTGAATATGATGCACAAAAACTAAAAGAGTGTGCTCTTTTTGTCTCAGAGGTCATTAAGAAAAACTATCCCGACCTTAAGATCCCCTACCACTCTCGCTGGAATCATTTTCGAGCCGGGAAAATAAATCGAGTGCAAAAACTTAATGAATATTTGAAAAGTCTTCCCGAGACAGAACAACTGAAGGCAAAAATTGATCTCACCCTCACTTCTGTTTTACTAGACGCTGGTGCGGGCAATCAATGGAAGTACCTCGAACAAGATTCTGCTCAAAGTTTTACTCGATCAGAAGGACTAGGAGTTGCCAGTTTTTATCTTTTTTTGGACAAAAAGCTCAGCTCAAAGCCCAATCAATTCATGGCAGACGCTGATGGACTACTCTCCCTGAACATCAATGATCTTAAACAATACTTTCAGGTCAGCGATCACAACCCTCTGGTTGGCCTAGAAGGTCGGCTGAATTTAATGCATAATCTTGGTCAAACCCTGAAAGAAAATCCTCTTTTTAAAAATAATCGTGCTGGAGACCTCCTTCACCAATTTGAATCTACCAGTAAAAAGATTAATGCTGGCAAACTACTTAGCTTTATTCTTAATCACTTGGGAAATATTTGGCCTGCTCGAATCTATATGGAGCAAACCTCACTGGGAGATACTTGGAAGCACTCTCAACTTGGACTTGTTTCTTTTCACAAACTCTCCCAGTGGTTGACCTACTCGCTACTGGAACCTTTCATTTCATCTGGTTATCAGATTGAAGGCATTGATGAGCTAACAGGCCTCGCTGAATATCGCAATGGTGGTCTTTTCATCGACTTTGAAGTTTTAAAACTCAAAGATCCCAGCTTGGCAAACCAAGCTTGGGAAATCAATAGCGATCTTATTATCGAATGGCGTGCACTCACTGTAAATTTATTAGATCAGATCGCTCCACTTGTGCGCAAAGAACTTGAGCTTTCAGCTGAAAGCTTTCCCCTGGCCAAGGTTTTAGAAGGGGGAACCTGGTGGGCCGGAAGAGAATTAGCCTTTAAACGAGACCCTCAAGGCTCTGCTCCCTTAAAACTCATTAGTGATGGCACTGTTTTCTAAAGGAATGAATATGAAAAACCTAACTTTGATTTCTCACCCACTACTTAAACATAAACTAGGTCTACTGCGAGATCAAAAAACATCCAGCGCTGAATTTCGTCACTTAGTAGGTGAAATCAGTACCCTGCTAGTCTATGAGGCAATGAAAGATTGGAAAGATTTTAATCAACACCAGATCCAAACCCCTATCGCACCCACCAATGTAGAACGCATCGAAAACCCGCCAGTGATCGTCTCCATACTCAGAGCAGGGATGGGGATGCTGGATCCCATTCTCAATCTCATGCCCTTTTGTGCGGCAGGATTTATTGGAATTTATCGCGACAAATTTATCAAAAATACTGTTGAATACTATTTTAAAATGCCAGAAGACATCGCAGGCAAAGCAACTCTTTTATGCGACCCTCTCATTTCTAGTGCAGATACAATTGTGGCTGCCATTGAGCGACTGAAAAGCTATCAGGTGGAAGATATTAAGATTCTATGCATACTGATTAGCCGCAAAGGTTATGAACGCATTCAAAAGCACTTTCCCAAAATTCCTATTTATGCTATTCACCTTGAAGAGCAAGTGAATGAGCAAGGATACTTAGTTCCCGGATTAGGAGATGCAGGTGATCGACTCTATCGCACAAAATAATCGGCCCTATCTGATTGGCATTGCCGGAGGCAGTGGCTCAGGCAAAACTTACTTTGCCCGTGAACTCGCTGAGTACTTAGGCGACGAATACTGTGAATTAATTTTTCAAGATAATTTCTATATTGATCAATCCAGTCGCTTTGACTATGACGGTGGGGCTGTTAATTTTGATCACCCTGAAAGCATTGATTTCGATTTGCTCTGCGAGAAACTTCAAGAATTAAAAAATGGGCAAGGCACCAACTTACCCTGCTATGATTTTGTCACTCACACTAGAACAAGCCAGACCGTTCACGCTAAACCCAAGAGAATTATCTTAATTGATGGAATCTTAATTTTTCACCCACCCGCCTTAAGAGATCTGATTGATCACCGTGTTTTTTTTGATACCCCGGAAACCATCCGCTATAGTCGCCGATTAGAGCGAGATGTGAAGCAGCGTGGTCGCGACGCCGATGGGGTTAATCAGCAATTTTACAAACAAGTCAAACCAATGCATGATCAATTTGTGGAGCCAACTAAGAAATATGCCCACAAAATTATTAATGAAATGAGTGATTATAATGAAGTGCTCAACAAATATAAGAAAAAATTTGATCAAGTTTTTCAACAACAAAACTAAGGAGATCTCTATGGGTTTTTCTCTCAACGAAGCCGTTAAAAAATTAACTAAAACTGAATTTGC
>SKGZ01000076.1 GCA_007117175.1 Bacteriovoracales bacterium
AACTTGATACCTCATCTGAATCAAGCGAAATACTGATCTCATGGAAAAAAAATTTTTTAACGACACAAAATCTTAAGATTGCATTTGGTGTTATTTTCTTCATTGCAGCAATCCAAAGTTATTTTTACTTCTCTCCAAAAGTAGAACGAAATCATATCAATGATGAGAGTAAACCTGTAAAGCCTAACGCTCAAATGGAAGAGAGAGATATCGAAATGCTTGATGTCATCAAAGAGGAAAGACCTGAAAAAAATAAAAAGGAATTAGAAATTACTGAAGAGGTAGCCCAAAATCTCAATGAACAAAATATTGAAGAGCAAGAAGAACCAGAACCGGTAGAAACAAACCGATACCCCTATACTCAATTTATACCAATTCGAGGACTGAATGTAGAAATTGATCCTAACTCACCAGAAAATGATGACTTTCTGCTGCTTCCGCAATCATTAAGAGTTGCCGATACCAGTAGTATTAATACTGTTGTGATTAAAGCGCAAAAAGGTGATAGCTGGATTGCCTATAAGGTTGACGACAAACCACTGCAGAGCCTTATCCTCAAGGAAGATAAATTTTTACAAGCAAAAGGAAATCTTCTTTTCTTCTCTTTGGGAAACTCTGAAGCCCTAACTATATTTTTTAATAACCAGTTCGTTCGATATACAGGAGCTGTCAAAAATTTAGTTTTCCCCCTAGAGCAAGCCTCTAATCATATGATGCCCCTCTTTTTACTGGATCGAGAGCAAGTATTACATTTTTACAAGGACTATCAGGAAAAGATGGATGCTAGCTCAACCAATTAATTTTTCGAACTAATAATAAGCTAAAAAATAGAAGTGCAAAGCTCGGTACGAAAACCGCTAAAAAAGGCTCTATCGACCCCTTGCGTGCTAAGCCAACAAAGAAAAAATACATTGAAAAATACCCCATTAAAATGCTGATTGCCCAAAAAGCGACATTCTTCCCCCTACTTCGAAAGTGACCAATACCCAGACAAAGTCCAATCAAGGTATAAAGCAGGCAAAGAAATGGTGTATTGATGCGATCCCAGTATTCAACTAAGGCCCTTAATCGATAAGCCGGACTCCCCCCCATTTTCTTTAATTCTTTATCACTAAGTGAGAGGTATTTTTGGAGCTCTTCATGGGTCATTGCATTGGCCCTATGAGACTCGTCGATTAAAATATCTTCTTGCAAAACTGGGTACTGATAAGTTTCAAAGAGTGTCTTATCCAGCTGGTCTCCTGGGGAGAGCGAGTTGAGATTGCCATCAAAAAACTCTACTTTTAAGACTCGACTCCCCTGCTCCTCATCCCAAAAAAAGCGTCCTGAGTCAGACATTATAATTCTTTTCAAATTGTTTTGAGATTGAATTTGAACAAAAACATTTTCCATTTTTAAACTTTCGGAATCAAACCTTTCTGCAAATAAAATAACATCCTTCATTTCGGTAAAAAACTGGCCAGACTTGAGTTGCGAAAAGAACTGGTTAGATCTCATTTCTCCCATTTTGACTGCAAAATATTTTTTAGCTCTCGGAATACCCTGTTGATTGAGTAAATAAAGACTGAGCGCACTCATAAGCCCAAAAAATAAAACAGGAGCTAGCAGTTTCACATTTCCTAATCCTAGTGCCCTCATCGCTACAAATTCAGACTCACCGCTTAACTTATAAAAGCCATACAAAACAGAAAAGAAAATTGACAAAGGCACAACCAAAGGCAAAAAACTCATTGCGATTGAGCCAAAAAACTGAGTCAAATCCATAATGGATAAGCCCTGTCCGCTCAATAAATTTAGCACCCTTGCTAATTGAAAAATTAAAAGCAATGAAACAAGAAAAATGATAATCCCAAGAAATGGAATAATGACACTTGAGAGCAAATAGCGATAAAGTGAATAAGGCACTTGTTTAGTCTATATTAATTAGAAAATTTAGACAATAAAATGATCTCTTGCTATGCTCGTAGAGTAATCTTTTGTACAAGGGGGAATTTGTGAAAATAACTTTAACTCATAATAAAAATCAACTACTCAGTGCTCCACTGACTGTTATTGCAGTTACTCAAAAAAATAAAAAAATCCAATTTAAAGGTTTGAGTAGCGATGTCACCAAGCAGCTTCAAGACTATCAGCATGTGCAAAATTTTAAAGGCTCTCTGGGTGATGAATTACTCGTTAGTGTCAGTCCTAAGCAAAGTTACTATCTTTTGGGTTTAGGAGATGAAAAAAAATTAACAAGTGAGAAGCTCAGAAGATTTTTTGCTAAATCAATTCAACAAGTTGAGAAGATTAACGAAAAGAAGCTTTTGGTTAATCTTGATACCATCCCCAACGTAACATCCTCAATCAGCAAGACAGAGATTCTGTCCGAAGCTGCTCTTATGACTGACTACAAATTTGATCGTCATAAAAATAAAAAAATAAAAAAATCAATAACAGAGCTAATATTTTTCACCGCTAAATCGAGTAAAAAGGAACAAGAGGTTATCATCCAGGCTAACAGAACTTGTGAAAGTATTAATTTCGCCCGAGATCTTATTAATGAAGCACCTAATATTTTGCACTCAGAGAGATATGCCAAAATCATTGAAAAAGACGTAAAAGACAATCTTAAAAGAGTTAAAACTAAAATTCTTAATAAAGCTGATCTTAAAAAAGAAAAAATGAATCTTTTTCTTTCTGTTAATAATGGCTCTGCTTATGAGCCAAGGCTTGTACATCTAACCTATACTCCAAGTAAATCTAATCAAAAAACCAAGCATTACGCACTGGTTGGGAAAGGCATTACCTTTGATACCGGCGGCTATAGTTTAAAGCCTAGTGGTTCAATGATGGGAATGAAATTTGACATGGGCGGCTCTGCAACTGTTTACGCGGCTTTTCGAGCTGCTGTTCTCAATCAATCTCCCCACAAACTCACTTGCTTATTAGCTATCACAGACAATGCGGTAAATTCCAAAGCCACAACTCCCGACTCCATAGTCGTTGCTAGGAATGGCATGAGTGTTGAGATTCTCAATACAGATGCAGAGGGTCGATTGATTCTAGCAGATACACTCGATTATGCCTGTGATCTCAAGCCTGATGCTATCCTTGATGCTGCCACGTTAACAGGTGCGTGCCTAGTTGCTCTTGGAAGTGAAGTAGGTGCACTCTTGTCTAATAATCACAAACTCAGCTTGCAATTACTTAAATGCGCAAAAGAGCGAGACGAATACTTATGGGAACTACCTATTATTGAAGAATTTCGAATTGACATGAAATCTAAGGTGGCTGACCTTAAAAATATTGGAACCCCCATGAGAGCTGGGACTGCCACTGCCGCCGCTTTTCTAGAGTACTTTATTAAGGATGATATCCCTTGGGCACACTTTGATATTGCTGGTGTGGGCGACTCTCAAAAGCATCTCCCATACTGCCCAAGCCAGGGAGCCTCAGGACTAATGGTGAGAACACTTTATCAATATCTTATGAACTAATGCTTAAGATTGTACTTTATCAACCTGAAATTCCAGGCAATACAGGAAGCATTGGAAGAACTTGTGTTGCCCTTAATTGCCCACTGATTCTCATTAAACCCTATGGATTTGATATTAGTGAAAAATCTGTTCGCCGAGCAGGACTCGATTATTGGAAGCATATAAGGCTTACAGAGTATGAAGACTGGAATAATTTTTTAGAATTAGAGAATGCTCAAAAGGATCAACTCTACTTTATTGAAAGCACTGGTGCTAGTTCCATTTACCAAGCTCAATTTAAGAATGACTCTTATTTAATATTTGGAGGAGAAACGAAAGGAATTCCTATCAATCTTCTCCAGGATTATCCCAATCAAGTATATCATCTTCCAATGTTCTCTGATCATATTCGCTCTCTGAATCTTGCCAATACGGCAACAACGGCAGCCTATCTTTATCTTGCCCAGCACTTTCCCAACTAAAATGTTCTTTGGTTAATTGTATTTTTTCCTCAGCTGAAATAACCTTGGCAATAACCAATTTTTCTAAGATCTGCTCGATGCGCTCTGATGCAAAAGCAGTTAGCTGTTTTTTCCGAAAAGACTCACCATAGCGAATAGGGCTTGGTAATAGCATTGCTAAAAAAGCACCATGGCGATAGTTGAGACTATTCATCGGTTGGCCAAAGTAATAAAACGATGCATTTTTAACTCCATAAATACCCGGGCCTAATTCTACAAGATTCAAATACTGCTCGAGAATCCATTGTTTGCTAGTGAAAAGCTCTAAAAGTATTGTTAAAATCCATTCATCAATTTTTCGCTTTAATGATTTTTGACTATGAAGATAGAGATTCTTAACAACTTGCTGGCTTATAGTACTAGCCCCTCTTTTAATTTTTTTATCGCTTAAAGCTTGATCTAAAACTTTTTTTAACTGTTGAAAGTCAATTCCCTTATGATCAAAATAAGCCCAGTCTTCACTTAAAATAATTGGCCATTGAATTGTTTTTGGAATTGAACTAAGCTTTTGCCAACCTTGAGGTTTTTCACTTAAAAAAGTAATATCCCCATTATTAATTTCAAAATAAGAGTCATAATGAAAGAAAAAGTGACTTGAAAAAATTAAGTAAAAAAAATAGATGACAATGACCACTGGAAATAAAGAGAAAAGAAGAGTCTTTTTTTTCACGCTCAGTATGAATAGTTTAGAGATAAACGATAAACAGTATCCTGCAACATCTCTAACCCTTCAACTCTTTCTGTGCCAACAACCCCATCAATCACAAGCGAACCCAGTAAAATTGAAAAACCTCCACTGGCTATTGTGCTATTGTTTTGACTAAATGACTGACTGTTAAGATCTTCTGCTGCGCTGTAAATAGCTTGCCCAATAGATGAGCGCAAGTTCAACCATGAAAGTGCTTCATACTCCAAGGCTATCGTGAGAGGAACATGCCAAAAATCAGTTGAGGGGCTACTGCCTGGAGTTTTAAAATCAACTTTTGCATATTGTAACTCCAGGTTGGTAAAAATTTTTGTATTGTCAGAAACATTTTTAACTCTCCCAATACCAGCTCTTGTCATTGTATACTTTAAATCTCCTCGATCCATCGCTAATGCCCCTATTGCAGATTGAGAATTAGCTCCTTGAAATGAGAGGTCGTATAAGTCAAATGTCCCATAGACTCTATATTCATTAATGATTTTTTTAAAACCGGTGGTAAAGCTTAAATTGCTTTCAACTTGACTTAACTGTCCTGTCACGTTTTGATCATTAACCTCCGAACTACTGTTGACTAGAAGGTCAAGAAAGAATTCCCACTCATTTCTAATCACGCCAACACTTGTCAATAAGGCGTTGGATCTCATTCCAGCATTGTCTCGTAAATCTTTAGATTGAGATAATCCTACATTAACTCCCCACTTAAAGCCTGAGTCACCACCAATAAAAAGATCAATCTTATTATCATCGCCAGGTAAAAGTGGATTTATTATTCTTCTCAAGCTATTTAGTCTTTCATTTTCTGCTCCCAGAAAAACACCATAGACTAAAGCTCTACCCTGCGCAATAAAACCACCTTCTGAGCGCCCAAGAAAAGAACTGTCCGGTTTGGTCCCCTCTAAATCCTGACCATACTCAAAGCTTATAAAGTCAGTGTAGTGATTAATTTCGGCAGGATTAATGAAAATATTTCGATTATCTTCGATATAAAAAGAACCATCTTTATTTTCTCCCAAGCCACTCAAGCGAGCTTTAGTGGCATAGCCATTTAAGCAAGAAAAAATAAAGTAAAAAAGGATTAAGCGCTTAAAGTACATGATTGACCTCAGAGATCGAGCTCATCTTACTGCTGATCGGAATTTGAAAGTCTCCTGAACTATAAATGGGAGGAACAAAAACTGGCAGTAAGTCAGAATTATGATTGACTAGGACACTTAAATAAGAACTTTCATTCTGAGGGCCTATCATATCTAGGTGACAAATAATTTCTTCTCTCTGAATGACTTGATCAAGTTCAGAGTGATAGCGTCTTAAGACTCTTTTCAAGAGTCTGATCTTCTCAGCAAAATTCTGAGAATCATCTCCCTCCTGCACTTGAATCAAAACTTTGACCTTCATTAATGAGTTCTTAAACTCTGAGGTCTCTAAGATAAAATGTCCCCATTCATGGGTTAAGCTTTGAGGAAAAAATAAAGTCTGTTTTTCAGGGAATATTGGTTTATCAAGTTCCCAAAATAAGTTTAAAACAGGAGTGAACTGTAAGCTTAAACTGGCAATTTTAAGGGGGAGAGGAACATCTTGCGCTTTTTTATAATACTGAAAAAAATCTTTGAAATTTTGACAGATCAAAAAATCCTTAAAGCATAAGACTCTCTTATGGGCCAGTTGAACATTCCAACTTCCCCGCTGACCATCAATTTCCGCTGGCTGAGCAACGACTAAACTTTCTGCCAACAACTCATTGAAATTCTCCCAGTCCTCCGGCCGAAAATAATCTTCAATAGAAAAGAATCTGGCATTTCTTGTAAAATATTGTTCTAAACCTAATAGTTTTTC
>SKGZ01000262.1 GCA_007117175.1 Bacteriovoracales bacterium
ATTTTCTGGATTAAATCATCGAAGTGTTTTTCATTATTTAACAAATCAAGCTCGTTAGTATCTACCATCAATGACTTTCCACAATCATAGCGATCAAACCACTCATCATAATAGCGATTCAACCGAGTTAAATACTCAACTGGAATTTGCTCCTCATAACCTCGGCCTCTCATCTTAATTCTTTCTAAAAGATTAGGAACTGATCTCTTGAGAAAAATCATAAGTGTTGGATAATTTAAATGCTGAGTCATTGTTGTGTATAATTTAAGATAGCAGTCGTAGTCTCTTTTAGAGAGATCCCCTTGCTCGTAAAGTGCTCTGGCAAAGATATTGGCGTCTTCATAGATTGAACGATCTTGAATCGCACTCCCTCGTGAGTCTTCAATCATTTTATGAGTATCAAAACGGTGGGTTAAAAAATAAACCTGCAAAGGAAAGGACCAACGGTTCATATCAGTATAAAAATCTTCAAGATATGGATTATTCTCAACCGATTCGAAATGAGCTCTCCATCCTAATCTCTCGGCAAGCTTATTGGTCAGAGTGGTTTTGCCGCTGCCAATATTTCCAGCAACCACAATAAAGTATTGATTGCTTTGACTGGAGAGTTGCTGATAGGCACTTTCAATCATTATTTACCCTAATCCTTAATTAGTTTTTGCAAAGGCGCGCTAAATTGATCAAAATAGTAAAAAATAGGGAGCGACGTTTGTCAAAAGCTATTCGTCTTACAAAAAATTTCAGTGCTTCAGCTCAACTTTTAACCTTGAGTGCTCTATTAGTTTTGTTTTCTTGCTCCGCGTGGTCTCAAGGCCTTGTGGCAGACTTTTCCAAATCTGGCAATTACCAAGGCTGGCAAGAACAAATCAAAATCATCGCCCCCTCTAGGAAGATTCTGATTCTTAGCAATAAAGCACAAATTCTCACCCAAGGTGACTTTATCACGCTTGTTTATGGTCAAAGCAAAGTCATTCGCGCCTTGGTGGTCAAAACAACAGAGGATCGAGTTGGCATCAAAGTCGTTAAAATTTACGATGAAGGACTGTGGCAGCAAAGTCGAGTCGGTGATTCTTTTTCCATTATCAGAGGAGATGATTCCTATTTTAGTAAAAGTTCGAAAACAGAAAAGGAAACAAGTGTTGACTCTTTTGAGTTTCGAGAAGATGCTGAAATTGATCTAGAAGACGAAGACTTTATTCGCAAGCAATGGGGCGGATTATCAGATAGGGGAAAAAGAAACTTTGATGGCAACCATCTTTTGAGCTTTGGCTGGGGCACCTTTCAATCTCTTAACAGAGAGGGAGATACTGCCACTTACAATCAATGGATTCTCAACTGGTCCTACCAATTCAAAACCGATTACTTTATTGAAACAGGCGTAAGCACCGCTCCGCTTAAAAAGTTTCCTGCCGTGGATCTCAATTCACAAATCATTCAACTCACCCTCACTGCTAAAATGAATTTTAAACTTCCCGCCTTTTTTTTCCTACAACCCTATGCTGGCTTTGTTGTCTCTAAAATTCAACACAGTGCCGGAGAACCTGACGGGGTTAGCACTCCCGCTCAACTTAACCGCGAGCTAGAACTCATTGAGGATGCTGAGAGAATTCGACCAGCTGTAGGAGTCTCCCTTTACCGCCGATTAGTTCCCGGCTGGCTGGCCAGAGCAGACTTGGGAACGAACACCCAATCACTGCATCTCACCTTGGAGTTTTAATGAATAAACTCTTGTTAATCTGTCTTTTTCTTTTTTCTTGTGGAGTGAAAAAAAAGCCCATTGCTCCCGCAGAGAATCAATTGCCCTCTATAATCGATCGCTACCAAAAAGATAAGGAAAAGAAAGAAGATGAAGTGGAAAGTGAGAGCTAATGGCCATTATTCTTGCGCTGGGATCCAATCAAGGAAATACTTTTCAATACCTTAAGAAAGCAATCTTTTTAATTAATGAAATTTGTGCCATTGAAGAGATAAGCTCTGTCTATCTCTCTGAGCCAATGGAGAATACAGAGCAAGACTCTTTTCACAATCTGTGTTTACAAGCAAAAACTCCCAAGTTATCACCTGAAGAATTGATGCGACAAATGCTTGCCATCGAAAAGAACCTAGGACGCATCCGAGATATAGACAAAGGGCCGCGAACAATAGATATCGATCTTATTTTTTGGGGATTACAACAATGGAAAAGCGACGTTTTAACACTACCACATCCCCGATGGCAATTGCGCAGCTTCGTAGTACAACCTTTAACAGAACTCTCGTATTTTCAAACCATCAAACAACATTTCTCGATACCCACTTTTTTTGAGACTCAATCCCGTGCACTGGAGCAAAAGCTCTTGGACAAACATGAGTTTGACTTGTTAATAAAGGGCAAATGATCAATAATAAGCTCTAAAAAATAGCAAGGAGTTTTCAATGAATATTTTTGTATGTGTCAAACAAGTTCCTGACACTGAGACTAAAGTGACACCTAATAGTGATCAAAGCTTTATTGAAACCCAATCCATTAAGTGGATTTTAAATCCCTACGATGAGTTTGCTGTTGAACAAGCACTGCTCATTAAAGCCGCTAATAGCGAATCCAATGTAACAGTCTTAAGAGTGGGAAGTGTTAAAGACACTGAAGCTCTTAGAACGGCCATGGCCATGGGTGCAGATGATGCTGTTCTAGTCGAGGCAGAGGATAATCTAGATTCTTACTCCATCGCCAAGGCACTCAAAGGAGCAATCGATAAAACAGGAAAAAAACCAGACCTTATCCTCACAGGAAAACAGGCCATTGATGACGATTGCCTGCAAGTTCCACAAATTCTAGCTCAAATGTTAAACCTACCCTCAGTCAGTGTCGTTGTTGGCATGGACTATGAGTCGGGAAAAATCACTGCTAAGCGTGAAATTGATGGGGGCTCCATTGAAGTTTATGAACTCAACACCCCTGGAATTATTGCTTGTAACAAAGGCCTTAACACTCCTCGCTATGCTTCACTACCAGGAATTATGAAGGCCAAGAAGAAACCTCTGACTCAAATGAGTCTGGCAGATGCGGGAGTGAGCGACTCTGATCGCAAGGTTAAATACTTTGATTTTCACCTCCCACCAGAAAAACCTGCTGGCAAGAAGTTTGAAGCTACAGAAAAAGCTGATGCAGAGAAAGCAGTCAGTGAAGTCGTACAACTGTTAAGAAACGAAGCTAAAGTTATATAACTTAAAAGGATATCTACCATGGCCAATATACTTATTTTTCTAGAAACCAATAACCAAAAAGTAAAACCTGTTGCCTATGAAATTATGGGTAAACTACAAGGACAAAACATTGAAACGCTCGCCATCGGCTCCATCGATGAAGACTCAAAAAATAATTTAATGAAGTTTGGTGCCAGCAAAATTCACCTGATTCAAAATGATCAGCTTAAAGATTATAATCCAGAAGGTTATAGCAATGCAGTGGCAAGCTTTCTCAAGAATCACTCCTTTGATTACGTTTTTGCAGGTGCAACAGCTATTGGAAAAGATTTCTTTCCCAGACTTTCGGCCTCTTTTGAAAGTGGCTGTGCCAGTGATATTACTCACTTAAGTTTTGAAGGTGACCAATTGCACGCAGTTAGACCTTTCTTTGCAGGCAAGTGCCTGGCCAAGGTTGAAATGACTGGGCCCAAGCCTCACTTTATCACAGTCCGGCCCAACTCAATTGGAGCTCCAGAAAAAGAAAATCCACAAAGTGCTGAAATCAATGAGATTAATGATGCCCAAGCAGGAGATCTCAGAGCAATTATTAAAGAGGTGATTCAAGGAGCTTCTAATAAAGTTGATCTTACCGAAGCTAATATTATTGTTTCCGGTGGACGGGCCATGAAGAACTCAGAAAATTTTAAAATTCTAGATGAACTTGCTGATGTCATTGGCGCTACCGTGGGAGCCTCTCGCGCAGCAGTGGACTCAGGTTATGCTCCCCACGCCATGCAAGTGGGACAAACTGGTAAAACAGTCTCCCCAACTCTGTATATTGCCTGTGGAATCTCTGGGGCCATTCAACATCTTGCCGGCATGCGAACTTCTAAAGTGATTGTGGCCATCAACTCTGACCCCGATGCTCCCATCTTTAGCAAGGCCGATTACGGAATTGTGGGAGACTTATTTGAAATTGTTCCCATGCTGACTGAAGAGTTTAAGAAAATTCTTAATGGCTAAAACTCATAGCCCTGCTCTTGATCATCAGTAGTCTCATTATCATTAGCAGGGTATCTATTTTCATAGTAATCATCGGTATTCATGCCCGGATTCTTCTCTCGCTGCTCACCGCCGCTAAACTTTAAACGAGTTCCGTTATAGCTACCGGAAGAAAAAGTAATCATATAAGAATCATCGACTTGGTAAATCACCCCAGAGGACTTCACCCCATCCTTATCTTCAAAAAGAAAAAGATTGCCGTTGATTTGAGCATAGCTCACATCTAGCCGATCTCCATTGGGAAAGTCCACCACTAATTCTTCAATTTCACCGCCACCAACCTTGATTTGACCAGAGACCTCACCGCCCTTTAACACCTTATTATCCACCTTGGGATTAAAGGCCTCTGCCAGACTCATATCAATGTCTTCTTGAATCAGTGACTCTTGATAGCGCTGATCCACTGCTGGAGCCTCTACCCCAGAACTGGTGGTACTCACACTATCAACTTTTTTCTCCACCGGCTTTTTTGTTTCTGCTATATATCGATGACTTAAAGTCACCCTTCTCTCTTGTGGCTGTTGAAAAACCACTCTGCGATTTAATTCAGGGGTATCAAAGCTTCTTTCATCTAAATTAAAACCAATATAGTAGGTGTGATAAGCTCCTGTTATTAATAAAAAAAGAATAAAAAACGAAACCACAATAGTAGGAATCGTTTGTAAGACAGACAATGACTTTCTCATAATGACCAACCTTTTTACAGTTTTGCCATTAGTGGAGCAATAATTATGCCAAGCGTTAAAACTCTCTAAGCAATTAAGATTAAAGACCTTTGACCCTGCAACCAGTGTTTAATTTTTAGACGGCCATGTAAAAAAAAGACGCAATTTAAGAGTTTGGCATTGAACTTGTATTGACCTGATCAAACAAGCACAAAGGAGACAAGAATGGCACATTCAACACAGATTATTTTGAATTTTAAAAAAGAGATGCTCAAAATTAAAATCTTATTCACAATAGTTTTCTTTCTCCAATCCTGTGGTTCATCAAATAACTCCCAGCCAACTGAAGAATCTGTTTACTTCCCACCAGAGATGACCAAACAAGAAAACGAAATGATCTTGCCAGAGTTAGAAGAAAGCAGCCCTGCCCCTAAAGATAAAATCTTACTTCCTAGAGATTTTAATTTTTTTAATAGCTCAGGAGAGTTAATTGCTCGCTATCAGATTTCTTGTCATCATACACGAAGATCCTTAAACATTAATACCGATCTGCGCCATCCTTTACCTGTTTACTCTATGGTCTGGAAAAATACTCGGACTCAAGACTTAAAGATACAAAGAGTGGAATCAATAAAACCCCACTCCTTTAACCTAAATAAGCTTCATCACCTCTATCAATATAACAATCATAAAAGAGCGAGCCTTGAGAACTTCACAATTGGCAATAGCTTTTACATCCGATGGGATCTGCAAGAGCATTTTTCTGAATTTAAAGTTATCAGTGGCGTGGTGGAAGATAGAAATTGCCAATTTCAACTCATCAATACAAAGGATAATGCCAAAGAAATTTTTGCCATCCCTGAAGAAAACCACTACCTGAAACAAGAATCATCACAGACGCATTTTTTCTATACTCCTTTTAAGGAACCCAATATTAAAACTCGCTCCATTCATATCATCACTAAAAATTTCCAGGCCAGCTACACTCTCCCTGGACAAATGAGCTTAATCATTCGATTTAGACAACCCATAAAGGAACTCAGGCTAGACCGAATCTTAACAACTGAACACGACCCACAGGCTTTTTTAATAGAGAAGATCAATCGCAATCACATTATTATTAAAAATGTTCAAAACATCCCCCGCAAGATTCTCATCAGATTAACCCTGCCCAGCGGGAGCGGGCAAGAATGGTACCATCTCTGCCACCAGCCTAATGTATTGAATAGTCGGTTTTTGCGAGAAATAAAGAGAAGATGTGAAGAAATGGCCACAACCACCAATCGAATCACTATTGAGCCCAGATGGAGGTAATTATGTTCTTGACCTTTGCTTTTAAGCATGGTACGAACCCTCATCAATACAATTAGGAGTTATAATTTGAAGGTATTCAACCTATTTCTTATTTTTTTATTCACCAGCTGTACTGGCAGTAAGGTTTTAGTAGACTTTATTGATGCACAGGACAAGGTCACCACCCTCGCGAAGTTTCGAGGCCATATGACACATCAGGTCACTAATTATACCGTTTCAGAACACGGACAATGTCAATAATCACGATCCAGACTCTTATCACAAGAGTCTGGAATCAATTTTGGGCCCAGCGCACACTAGATCA
>SKGZ01000234.1 GCA_007117175.1 Bacteriovoracales bacterium
ATTCTCCAAAGACAATAAGACCCTGGGAAGATTTGATTTGACTGGTATCGCACCAGCTCCTCGCGGTGTTCCGCAAATTGAGGTGACCTTTGATATTGATGCCAATGGTATTGTGAATGTTTCTGCTATTGATAAGGCGACCAATAAGAAACAAGAAATTCGCATTACCTCTGGTTCCGGTTTAACTGAGGAAGAAATTGCACAAATGGTGAAAGATGCTGAAGTTAACCGCGATGCCGATCAAAAGCGTAGAGAAGTTGTAGATGCTCGTAATAATTTAGACTCTATGATTTTTGCCACTGAAAAAGCGATGAAAGATGCTGGGGATAAACTTGAAGCTAATAATAAAACAGAAATTGAAGCAGCAGTGGCTGAAGCCAAGAGCAAGCTAGAGTCTGAAAACCTAGATGAGCTTAAAGCGGCCCATGAGAGATTACAAAATGCATCTCATTCCTTGGCTCAAACTATGTATCAGCAACAAGCAGATCAGCAACAAGGACCAGAAGCACAAACAAATTCCCAGCAAGAAGGTTCTGAGCAGCAAGAGGCTTCTTCATCTAAGAAAAAAGATGATGATGCAGTGGATGCAGAGTTTAAAGAAGTTTAAGATTTTAAGTTAAAGGGTTGAAATATGTCGGGGAAAAGGGATTATTACGAAATCCTTGGTGTGGCCAAGAGTGCTAGTAAGGATGAAATCAAGAAGGCCTATCGCAAGTTAGCCTTAAAATATCACCCTGACAGAAACTCTTCTGATCCAGAGGCAGAGACAAAATTTAAAGAAGCAACTGAGGCGGCAGATGTCTTACTCAATGAACAAAAGCGCCAAGCTTACGATCAGTTTGGCCATGCAGGAGTTGATTCGCAAGCGGGGGCTGGGGGGTTTAACTCTGCTGACTTTGGAGATATCTTCGGAGATATCTTTGGAGATTTTTTAGGAGGTAATCGCCGGCGTTCTGGTGGGCGGGCTCGAGGAGCTAGACAGGGTGAAGATCTTCAAATGGTGGTTGATGTCAGCTTTGAAGAGGCTGCCTTTGGAGTGGAAAAGGAGATCTCACTGACCCGTCAACAGGTGAAAGAGGGGACCACTCCTCAAACTTGCCGTCACTGTCAGGGAACTGGTGAAATAAGACGACAGCAAGGTTTTTTTACCTTCGCTCAAACCTGCCCCTATTGCCAGGGTCAAGGGGTCATGGTTCAAAGAGAAAGCAAGCAAGTTCGGTTGAGTGTTAAAGTTCCGGCAGGGATTGATACTGATCAGCGACTCAAGTTAACCGGAGAAGGTAATCCCGGGATTGGCGGAGGACCAGCGGGAGATCTTTATGTGGTTGTGCGAGTTAAGAATCACGAAATTTTTGACAGAGACGGTTCTGATATTTACTGTGATGTTCCTATTAGTTTTTCTCAAGCAGCTTTAGGGGCAGAAGTAGAGGTTCCCACGCTCGGCGGGAAGGTGAAAGTGAAAATCCCAGAGGGAACTCAGTCTGGAAAGAAGATGCGTCTAAAGGGCAAGGGAATAACACGCTTGGGTGGATATGGTATGGGGGATCAAATTATTCATCTTAATGTGGAGACCCCTACTCAGTTGGGAGCTGAGCAGCGGGAGTTATTTTCTCGTTTAGCAGAGCTTGAGAGTACTCAGGTTCAAACAAATCCTATTTCTCAAGGTTTTTTTGAAAAAGTAAAAAATTTATTTCAGTAAGATAAGGATACTCTCATGAAGTGGCAACCTGCACTGCTCTCAGTGTTTTTACTCTTTTTTGTTTCATCTTGCTCCATGATTCAGCCTCTTTCTAAGCGAGTGGAGTCACCAAGATCTGAAATAGAAACAGAGTTAACTGAAGTTAAAGAGTTAATTCAAGGTAGAAAATTCAGCAGGGCCTTGGAACAATTAAATTCATTAAACGACCAAGAGTTAAGTGAGATCGAAAAAGCTGAAAAGTATAATTTGATTGGTTTGATTTCTTACTCTAAAACACAGTATACACAAGCAAAAAATGAATTTGAGAAAGCTAATTCTTTCGATTTTCAATCTCCTGCGGTACGAAGCCAGATTGGTCTAAACTTAGCAATGACGTTGTATAAAATGGAGCTTCATAACCAGGCCTTTGAAGAGGTCAAGACAATTGATCTTTCCGTGCTGGATGATGATGATCGCCTCAAAACAAATCAGCTGAAATATGTACTGGCGAAAAATGAAAACGACAGGATGATTCAAGCTGAGGCGCTTTTAGGTCTTATTAGTAGTCAAATTCAAGATGAAACAACGCTTTTGAATGATAAGTTTTTTCGTATGCTGAGTAGTCATTTTTCATCTATGGATTATGATGATCAGTTAACGTTTGTCAGTAAAAATAGCTTTTATCAAAACTTTGCTTTGAGATACTTGCTACAGCGTACAATTCTCTTCTATGAAGGTTTAGGACAAAGTCTTAAGGCGAGTGAGCTTAGAGATCTTTTAAATGACCTTTTGGGAGATGATAAGCAGCTCACCGAAAGACTAAGCTTTGCAGAGCAGTTGGAGCCTTATAAAATCGGGGTGATTCTTCCTCTCAGTGGAGATAAAAAAGAATTTGCGGAAAAAGTATTAGCGGGGCTAACCTTATCTTTAAAAGATAGTGATAGAAGTCAATTCAAGCTGATTGTTAAGGACGGACAAGACTCTGCTGCACTTTCCTCTTACTTGGTGGAGCAGATGATTTTAGAAGAAAATGTAGCTCTAGTGATAGGGGGGCTTTTTCCCAGTACCTCTCGTTGGGAATATGAAGCGGCGAAGAGACATGGAGCTCTCTATCTATCATTAGCCCCGGTTTACCTTGAAGAAAGGTCAAAGAATCCACTCTTAATTGAACTCTCTGGCTCTGTGGAATCACAGATGAATGGGCTTATTAACTCTGGATTTTTAAAAGTCTATGGAGAGCGCTACGCTCTCATTTTTCCCGAAGATGATATGGGCAAATCTTATGCCGATAGCTTTTGGAAAATGGGAGTTTTGAGTTCGGCAAACCTGACTTCACTTTCCTCTTATTCTCCAGAGACTACAGACTATAGGGATTCAATTAAAAATGTCTTAGGTCTAGCTTATCCCAAGGAGAGAGCTGGTGAGTACGAATTATGGCAGGAAATTCTTAGCTTGAAATTAAGAAGTCGAGCAGACCGAGCTCAGGCCTTGAAACCAGAGATTGATTTTAATTGGGTCTTTCTTCCCTCAAGTCCTAGAAATCTTAATCAATTGATTTCAACATTTGATTACTTTGGGGCCAAGGATATTGTCTATGTTGGAGGTCCCAGTTGGAGAAGTAGTTCACTCTTATCCAATCAATACCGCTATCGAAAACTTTTCTTTGTTGACTCTCTTGATGAGCAGAAATCATCACAACTCAATCTTTATTTTTCGCAACATTATAACCGGTCAGTTAAGCTATTAGAGTCTATTGGTTTTGATGGAATGATTTTAGCAACTCGAATTATGAATAGTTTTCAGGGCAAGAAAAGATCTGAGCTTTCTCAATGGCTAGAGAGACAGAAAAAAATAGAGAGTTTTTTAGGTCAGTGGAACTTGCAGGGTCAGCTTTGGATTAAAAAGATGGAGCTCTACCAAGTAAGAGATGGAGGATTTCATCTTTTTAATCCTGCCCAGCTTTAAAGCAGATTACTTATTATTTTTTTTCCTTTTAATTTTAGCTTTTAACTTAGTTTGTGACTTTCTTCTCTTCATTTTTAATTCAGTTTTTTTTCTTCCTGCGCCCATGAATGACTCCTTAATGCCTATTGTTTTGCTCAAGTATAATCATATTCATACATCCGCACAAGTATAAATTGTTGTATGATATAGTGCATAATGATAAGGTAATATTATCAATTAACTAATTTCCTGAGGAATATCTTTATGTTAAAGAAATTTTTTGATCTATTCTCTAACGACTTGGCCATTGATCTTGGTACTGCCAACTGCTTGGTCTACGCCAAAGATAGAGGAATTATTGTGAATGAACCCTCTGTTGTGGCAGTTCATGATGGGGCTCGAGGAGTCCAAAAAGTTCTAGCTGTCGGGCGGGAAGCAAAAGAGATGCTGGGAAAAACGCCAGGTGCCATTAGAGCAATTCGTCCAATGAAAGATGGGGTCATTGCTGATTTTGAAGTGACACAGGCAATGCTTAGGTATTTTATCCAAAAGGCAGCCAATGGTTCTAAGTTTGTGAAGCCACGTATTATTATCTGTATTCCCTTTGGAATCACTCAAGTTGAAAAGAGAGCAGTGAAGGAGTCTGCCGAGCAGGCAGGGGCTAGAGAAGTTTATTTAATCGAAGAACCGATGGCCGCAGCGATTGGTGCTGGTTTACCAATTACTGACCCTAGTGGGAATATGATTGTAGATATTGGTGGTGGTACAACAGAAGTTGCAGTGATTTCACTCGGGGGAATTGTTTACTCAAAATCAGTTCGAGTGGCAGGTGATAAATTTGATGAGGCAATTGTGTCTTATATCAAGAAGAAGTATTCCTTGTTGATTGGAGAGCGAACTGCGGAGAGTATTAAGATGAAGCTTGGAAATGCTTATCCTAGTGATGACGATCTTGAGCGCACCTATGAAGTGAAAGGGCGCGACCTTATTGGGGGAGCACCTAAAACGATTGTTGTGAATGCCGAGGAAGTTAGAGAGGCGTTGTCTGACCCTATTTCCGAGGTGATCGAGGCACTTAAAATTGCTCTAGAGAAAACTCCACCTGAGTTGGCAGCTGATATTGTAGACAATGGAATTATTCTGGCGGGAGGGGGGTCCTTATTAGGATCACTGGATATTCTTATTAAAGAAAAAACAGGTCTTCCTGTGAGCGTAGCAGAGGATCCATTGACATGTGTGGTAAGGGGATGTGGAATTGTTTTAGAGTCATTGAGCTTATTACGACAAGTGACAACTCAGTCA
Organism: Bacteriovoracales bacterium; assembly: GCA_007117175.1. GTDB lineage: Bacteria > Bdellovibrionota > Bacteriovoracia > Bacteriovoracales > Bacteriovoracaceae > SKGZ01. The sequence goes on from SKGZ01000234.1 coordinate 4,925, forward strand.
TAGTCTAATTTTGAAATGTCTACTCTCTTTAAATTTTGCTATATTTCAATTTTGATAACGAGTTGTAGTCATACTATCCCTGAAAAAAAAGATAAAGAGAAGCTAAGTATACCTTCAATATTTAATTCGAGGGTGAATTATAAATATACTGATTTAAGTGGAAGTTTTCAATTGGACAGGTTGAGTTATCGAAACCAGGGAAAGCTATTACTGCAAAGTCAAATGATCTTAGCGGGTGAATCTCGCGCTATTGAAGAGAGAAGAGTTGTTTCCAAAATGGGGTATGCTAATATTGCAGGTGTTAATGCAGGCGTTATAAGACCGATGATTTCCCATTTTAAAGCCGTTTTTGAAGGTGAAGAAAAATTCACACAACTTAAATTAGATCTTGAACGTCAAAAAATGATAGTGAGATTAGAAAAACCATTTCAAAACTTTGAGATTGTGAGTGATTATGAAATACCCTCCAGTCTTTACTTATGTTTTTTCTCACAAATCCCAGACTGTCTTAAACACTATAATATTCTCAACCCTCTTCTCAATGAAGAGATAAGTTCATTTCAGTTTTGGATAGTTTGGGAATCGTTTCCTTATAATGAATTTCTCTATAGTGAAGTTAGCAATGAAGTTTTTTCATTAGCGGATCTTAAATATGATGGCAGTGCCACCAATGAACATCGTTTCACCTTAGAAGTGCAGGGGCAAGTCATATCATATCATTTTGACTCGAATGGCAAACTGCTCAAAATGAATTGGGTGGCACAAGGCATGAGCATGGTTCATCAGGGCCGGGGAGAACATGAATGAATTTAGCACAGTTTTATATTTGCGGGATATCAGGATTAAGCTTAACAGATGAAGAAAAAAAAATTATTCAGCAACAGCAATTTTCAGGAATTATTCTCTTTTCTCATAATTATGAGAGTCCCGCCCAATTAGCGGAATTAGTGAATGAGATTCAGTCTTATCGTGATAAGCAGCCTTTTTTTATCAGTGTCGATCAAGAGGGTGGTCGAGTGCAACGCTTTAAAGATCCCTTTTATAGGATTCCTGCAATGATGGAGATAGCAAGGCTGAATTCTCCTAAAAAAATTTATGAATTGCACTGCGTGATCGGGGAGCAGCTAAGTGCGTGCGGTATCAATTTAAACTTCTCACCATGCTGTGATGTTCTCACTCAAAGTAAAAACAAAGTGATTGGCGATCGAGCCTTTGGAGTCAACGCAGAAACTGTTGAAAAATATATTTCGGCAGCCATGAGAGGATTAGCCTCAAAAAATATTCTAGCCTGCGCAAAGCATTTTCCAGGTCATGGCGCTACAAGCAAGGACTCTCATTTTGATTTACCTTTGGTCAGTATTGAGTTGCAAGAGTTAGAAAAAAATCATCTGTCGCCATTTCAAAGAGCTGCAAAGTCTAGAGCTCAGTTAATCATGATGGCGCATATGGTTGTGAACTGCCTAGATCCTGAGTTGCCCTGTAGTCTAAGTTCAAAAGCTTATCAGTATCTTAGAGAAAAACTAAAATATAAAAATTTAATTATCACTGATGATAGGGAGATGAAAGCAATTGAAGACCACTTTA
>SKGZ01000036.1 GCA_007117175.1 Bacteriovoracales bacterium
ATGCTTAGCTGGCCAGCGTTTTGCCTACCAAATTGATAAAAAAATAAGAGAAGACTATTGGCGAGTCTTTGTGGATCTTAGTTAATGTACCAGCCAATTCCATATCCAATAACAGGCAATAAAGTTGCTGAATCAGTCTTGTAGACAGTATTTTTGTTACTACCTGTGTACTGGCGATTGAATCTTACTCCACCTATTTCAAGATGTGAGTAGAGTGATCTTTCTGGTCTTTTATTAAACTGATAACCAATGGCAAGTTCTTGTCCACTCATTCTTGCAAAGTCTAAGATGGCAAAAACATAGCTGCGAAAAACCCCTGCTTTGACATAGGCTCCGCCACTCCAGTGATCTTGATCCCCAAAGGGAAAGTACTGTCCGTGAAGGCCAATATTCGTGATCACCACACTGCTACCTGCTTCCGCAGCGACTTCCACTTTATCGCTGACCCGAACTCCTAAGCGTAAACCAATACCATCAGGAAGTCTTAATCTTAACCCAATCGTTGGAACCATTGAGATTGATTGTGTTTTTTGTGATTTCATCTCTTGTAAGCTTTGAGCGTCTGGCCGAAAGTAGCTAAAAAAGTTTTTTTGCGCTTGCTCTTCTGTTTCACCCAATCCTATTAAGTGGGTTTTATGATTTTCCTGAATAATGGCCAAGGCAGGCTTACCGTCTTGGTATTCAATAACCTCTAAATCTTCGGGCTGAATTTCATGCTCAGCATTAGAAATAAGGCAAAAAGTTGAGTATAGCAGAATTATTAATTTTTTCATTGATGACACCCCTTTTTAATGCATGATAGCAAAAGCTATGTTTTCCATGTGTTAGTCTGAAATTATTATCATAAAAATAAAAAGTGTATAACTTCTTGACATCTTATTCTATTGATCCTATTTTTCAGCTCATTTACGGTCATGGAAAGGAGTTTTTATGTTTAGATTTCTACTGGTTTTGGTATGTTTTTCTGTTCTCGGTCAATTACATGCAACTACAGGAAGGGGGGGGGACCCTAATAGTCTCGAAGGACAATATTTTGGAGATGTGCACTATGATGGTCGTCGTCGAGAGGTAGGAATTTTACTGAACCCTGTTCAAGGTGAAAAAGGCAATTATTATGGGATTGTTTTTGAGTACCTTAACCCATTAAGAGAAAGAGATTTTATTCGTAATTTTGTTAGGCCAGGGAGTCGGGGATATTTACAAGAGCTTTATGAGTGGGTGCAGATTTATAAATTTGAAAAAACCAATGATCCAATGGTTTATGAATTGAGACAATTATCTGTTTATGAAGGGGAAATTTATACGCAAGATTCAAGCTTTAAGGGGGAGCTGAAGTTAAGTCACAGTACGGTTCCCAGTAATCCACTTAGAAATGCAGTCTTAACAAAAAACATTAAAGGAAAAGATATTCGCTTAATTATGAATCGTGTTCGTCGCTTCCCTTTGAGATCCACATGGGAGTATGACTATGTGCCAGGCAATTACAACCCTGGTTATAAGCAAAGCGATGAGGTTATTTTAACTCTTAAGGATGACTATGATACTAAAACTCGTAGGGGCACAGCACTATTTGATGTTACAAAATTAAAGGGAGAGGAGATTGTGATTCAAGGAGCATTTTCTAAATATCAAGCACACCCGGGGATGTACACCTTTCTTAATGATCAAGGTGCACAGACTAAAGGAGCACATCATATCACAGATAAAATAGGTGTTTATATTGATGTTTATAATGCTCAACCAGTCATGAATACCTTCGAACTGGTCTTAATTGATCCAATTGATGCTTTTAATTCGCAAATGTACTTTGAAGAATTTGGTAACGAAAAATAATAAGGAGAAATAAATGAAAAGATTAATTGCAGCCGTTTTAATCACTCAAATGACTTTGCCTCTAGCCTATTCACAGAGACAAAAGACTGCCAATCGTTCAATGATTGACAGAGAAGATCGCAGAGAAGAGCGAAGAAGAGTTCGTCAAGAGGTGAGAGCGGCTAAGCAAAGAGAGAGAATTGAAAAAAGAGTTTATCGCTCTTGGACAAAAGAGGAAAAAGAAAGAAGTCCTTGGACTGATTGGTATCGAAAAAGATTAGTTCCTGCTCTTTTGCAACTTTCAAAAATGAGAAAAGATCTTTTCAATAATAACCTCTTTGATAATTATGTGACTCGTCCTCAAACAGATCGTCCTTGTACAGAAGAAGATCAGTACAATAGACGAATTGATGGAAGTTGTAATGACTTTGAAGATACTATGGCAGGAGCAGTTTGGACTAGAATGGCCAGAAACGTAAAACCAGAAGCTGCTCAGATGGATGAGGAAAATCTTTTCTATCCAGATCCTCGTAAGATTAGTCGTGAACTTTTAACTCGAGATGAGTTCAAACCAGTTCCTTTTTTAAATCTTTTTGCTGTTAGCTGGATTCAATTTATGACCCATGACTGGTTTAGCCATGGAGAGAACGAAGCCGATGGTGCTTATGAGTTAGTACTAGAAAAAGATGATCCTATTCGTCAGAGCACAAAAGCTGACTATCTTATTTTTCAACGTTCGCGAGTTGACGAAACAAGAACTGCCGAAGATGAAAAATTTGGCCCTACATTTTTGAATGAAAACACTCATTGGTGGGATGGATCTCAGCTTTATGCCAGTGATGTCAAAACGGCGAAGAGCCTAAGAACATTCAAAGACGGACAAATGCGGGTGAATGAGAAAGGGCTTTTACCACAAAATATGTTTGGAGTAGAAGAAACTGGATTTAATCGCAATTGGTGGTTGGGTCTTTCAGTTCTTCACACCTTATTTGTTAAAGAACACAATGCCATCGCTAAGCATCTTAAAGAACAATACCCTAAAATGACAGATGAGCAGCTTTATAACAAGGCTAGAATGATCAATGCGGCCTTAATGACTAAAATTCACACTATTGAGTGGACGCCGGCCATTATTCCCAATACTAACCTTTACATTGCCATGAACGCCAATTGGAGAGGGCTTATCAACCCAACTCATAAGTTTCGCCCCGGTTTTCAGGTTTTCAACTCTGAGGTTTTATTTGGACTTGCAGGTGGGAAAACTAACACCTATGATGCACCTTTTCACTTAACAGAAGAGTTTACCAGTGTTTATCGCATGCACTCCCTTTTGCCTGATGATTTCAAAGTGATTGCTTACAAAGGTGAGAACAAGCAAAAAGCTGAGTATGACCTGATGGATCTTCGTGATGTGAAAGCAGGTAAAATTATGAATACTCATGAACAAGCAGATTTGATGTATTCTTTTGGATTGCAGCACCCTGGAGCACTCGTTTTAAATAATATTCCTAAGTCTATGCAAAATGTAGAAGTCCCATTTTCAGGAATTATGGAGAAAGGAATTATTGATATTGGCGCAATGGATATTTTTAGAGATAGAGAAAGAGGAGTGCCTCGCTATAATGAATTCAGAAGACAATTAGGACTGAAGCCATTAAAAGACTTTGATCAATTTTCTCCAGACAAAGAAAAGGTTAAGAAATTAAGAGAAGTTTACGATAACGATATAGAGATGGTTGACCTTTTAGTTGGTTCACTTGCTGAAGAGTATAGACCTACTAATTTTGGTTTTGGTGAAACGGCCTTCCAAGTTTTTATTGCACTGGCCTCAAGAAGAATCATGGCTGATCGTTTCTATACTACATCTTTTAATGCTGAGACTTACACTCAGGCAGGGATTGATTGGGTCAATGATAATAACTTTAAAACTTTACTGCTTCGTCACCACCCAGAGCTTAAAGATGCTCTTTTTGGAGTGAAAAATGCATTTAACCCATGGAACGAGGTTCAGTAAGAAACTGGTTCATTTTTTATTAATTATTCTTAGCGCTACCAGTTTATCTTGTAGCGCTTCGCTTCCTCAGGTTCAGGAACCCAGAGAATATCAAAACTGGGACGCCGATCAAAAAAGAGATTGGATTTGGCAGCAGGTACTGAACACTCGTTTTTGCTCTAATGACTTGCCTACTTTTGAAAGTATTAACTTACTTACACTGGCCATGGGGTCCATGGTAACAAAGATGGAGCACCAATCAGACTTTATTCCAAGACGTTGGGCGAAACCGATCCATAGACGTTCTGTTTTAGCAAAGGTTCGCTATCAACCTTTAGTCGATCATCCGTTTGACGGAGTTTTTCAAGAAGGTAGCATTGGAGTTTTGAGAGCGTCTTTAACCTATGCTCCTGAGAGCAGAGGAGTCGCCCCCGGACTTGCCTTAAAAATTTTTCGCGACCAGCAGGTCTCTCTTGATGCTTCATTTTTGACCAGCCTTGATTCTCAAGGTCAGAATTATAATTTCTTTGCCAAGACCTTTAGTAATATTGTTCCTCTTTCAGGATCATGGGGAGCTCGAGTCGTCTCATGGATTTTTCGCAGGGGGAGTGAAAAAACTAATTTTATTAGTGTTGAGCACTTTGCCGAAACAAAAGCACCTTTGCAAGTTTTTCTAAAGGCTCCTTCTAATATTAATTTTGCATCTTCTCCTGCCCGTGATATTCGACTAGACTTTATGGGTCTTAAAAAGGACACTGTTATTTTGGAGGTCTATGCGAGATTGGATGAAAAATTTGAAGAATTTGAAGAGATGACACCATTAAAAATGCGCATGTTTGAGCAAAGAACTATTAAAATTGGTGAGATCGTTTTAGAAAGCTCATTTGTAGCCAGTTCATTTTCTGATGATCAACTCTTTTTTCGTCATCAAAGGTTTCGCTATTAGTGAAGGGAGTGATTGACCTACATACCCATCTTGCCACACTGCCTACTTGGATCCAATCCCTGGTCAAATTTAGAAATCAATCTCATGCACTTCATAATTACTTAGGCTGGGAGTACCCCGTTATTTTGAATGTTGCCTTCTATGCTCCACCCTATACCAGTTTTAACTTCTTAATTGATATGATTGATCAATTGCAGCAACAGATTCAACTGCATGAAAATATTCAAGTGATTACCAAGGCTTCGGATTTAGAAAGAAAATTTGATCTAGGACTACTCTTTCATGTTGAGTCGGGACGATTTATCACTGAACCAAAAGTACAAATTCCTGTTTTGCATGAAAAAGGTGTGAGAGGGCTGATTCCCTTACACTATATTGATAATCAATTCGGTGAATCTTGTGATGATCCCTTAAGACGCTTTGGCCTTAAAACCAAGCAGCAAGGGCTAACTGATCTTGCTCAACAGTTAATAGAAGTTTGTCATCAGCATCATTGGTGGCTTGATGTCACACACTCCACTGATCTTTGTTCTGAGCAATGGCTAGCGTCAGCGGAATATGTCATGTGCTCACATGTGGGCATTCGAGATAGGGTCAATAGAGCAAGAAATAAAAGCCTACAGTTTTTTAAGCAACTTCAAGCAAAAAAAGGAGTATGGGGACTTTCACCCTGGCTTTATACCGTAGGAGATGATGACAATGCTTACCTTGAGCAAATCCAACTGGCCATTGATCAAGGGCTTTGTGAATCTGTTTGCATTGGAACCGACTTTGGCACTCCTATTAAAACCAATCAAAACAGTCGGGATTTGAAAAACATTGCAAGTCAAATTCAACATAAATTAGCAAATCCTGAGCAAATTCTTTGGAATAATGCCTATTCATTTTTTAAGAGGGCGCTGCCTCAAATTTAGTCATCAAGTTTCCGATAAGTAAGAGTGAAGAAAATTTTAGTTTTTCCTCTGATCTTTTTATTGCATTCTTGCTTTGAAGCAAGAGAAAAAGTCACTTTTCTTGGTGGTGCTGATGGGCCAGGCCAAGCAAGAAGCTTTGCTAGCTCTCAAGAAGATTGTGGCACCGATTTAATTGTCAATGGAGTTTGCCAAAACCGAGAGTTACCGACTGTACCTCCAATTAGACGTGACTTGCTTAAGGCGGGGCACAAAGAAGAAGATCGACATACATCAGGAGCAAATGATTATTATCGTGAAGATTTAAGGAGCAATCAGCAGTATAAAGTGCTTCCTTATTGGCGACCAAGTCTTGATGGACGCTTATACTTAGCAGCTTCGAATAATTGGACTAATCTTCCTCGTCAAAGCACCATTAGCGGGAATAAAGGATTAGTTTTACTTTATATGGATCCTGAGAGATTTGATTATGATCTCAAAACTGCTAATCGAACCAATCCGCTGGTCTCTGGCTATGTGGTTCATCCTCTTGTTTTTCTTAATTTTCACCCTGCACATTCTCAATTAACAGAGCAGAACTGGGGAGGCACTTATCATGTTGATATCTGCAATGATAGCGGTTATGAGAGAAGTGAAGTTCCTAGAATTTGTGAGGCCTATACAAATGCAAGTAAAACAACTAAAACTCAAGGTGATTGCTGTTAAACCCCTGCTAAACTCCGGAAGTTTTTTATGTAACAATAGAGACTGCCGGGAGGTCAATTATGAGCAAGGAAAAGTACATGCCTG
>SKGZ01000225.1 GCA_007117175.1 Bacteriovoracales bacterium
GCTCAAAATCCTCGCTTGGACGCAAGACTACATGATGGCTCTAGGATTGCTGCGGTCATACCCCCTATGGCGCAAAAAGGCACAACCGTTGCCATTCGAAAATTCTCTAAAGACAAATTAGTACTGAAGGATTTAATTTCTTTTGGCTCTGTTTCCAAAGAGGGAGCTCGCTTTTTAGATATTTGTGTTTATTTGGGAAAAAATATTTTAGTTTCAGGGGGAACTGGTTCAGGAAAGACCACTCTCTTAAATGTGCTAGGAGGGCGAATTCCGGCTTCTCAAAGATTAATCACCATTGAAGATTCCCAAGAATTACAAATTGCAGCCGAGCATGTGGTCAACTTTGTGACTCGTAAGGCAGAAAGCTCTAAGGGCATTAGTGAGGTCAGTATCAGGGACCTGGTTCATTCGGCCATGCGTTTAAGACCAGATCGAATTATTGTAGGTGAGGTTCGTGGGTCTGAGGCCTTAGATCTCATTCAAGTCATGAACACAGGCCATGATGGTAGTATGGGAACAATTCATGCCAATAATCCCCACGATGCTTGTGTTCGATTAGAGACACTTTGTTTGATGTCTGATACCAAAATTCCACCGGACTCTATTAAGAAAATGATTGCCGGTGCCATTGATTTAATTGTTCAGTGTCAGCGCTATCCTGATGGGGCCCGTCGAGTTTCTCATATTTCAGAGGTTCTGTGCATTGATGCCAATGGAAATTATGTCACCAGAGATCTTTTTCGTTGGGTTCAACGGAGCAAAGATGAATCTGGTCAACTAATGGGGGAGATGGTGGCCTGCAATCAATTGCCTACTTTCTTTCAAGAAATAGTAGTCAATAAACTTCCTTTTCCAAAGCAAAACTTTCAATCACCTTCATGGGTGGCCCAGGCCAAGAAAAAAGCCAGCTAGTTTTTGCTTTTTCTTATTCTCAGCGTAAACTAATGTCAGAATGAAAATCACTGGGGAGGCATAAGTGTCGACTATTAAAAAAATTCAGGCCAGACAAATTTTTGACTCAAGAGGCAATCCAACGGTTGAAGCCGATGTGACGCTTGAAAATGGTGTGACTGCTAGAGCAGCAGTGCCTTCAGGGGCTTCCACTGGAACCCGTGAGGCGGTAGAGTTGCGCGATGGAGATAGCCAGCAATTTTTAGGCAAATCAGTCTTAAAAACAATTTCCTATGTGAATAATGAGATCCAAAAAGAGCTTTTGGGAATCAGTGTTTTTGAGCAAGAAAAAATAGATCAAATGATGATTGATTTGGATGGTAGCGAAAATAAATCTAAATTAGGAGCCAATGGCATTTTAGCTGTTTCTTTGGCCTGTGCTCGCGCTGGAGCCCATGGGCAAAATCTTGAGCTTTATGATTATTTGCGCCAGTCACTTTCTTGTCCCTATTATCATAAAAGCTATTACCTGCCAGCTCCCATGATGAATATTATTAATGGGGGGACTCACGCCTCTAATAATTTAGACATTCAAGAGTTTATGATTTTACCTCACTTAAAAGATAGTTTTGCTCGTAATTTTCAAGTGGGGGTCGAGATCTTTCATCATTTAAAGAAGGTTTTAGATCTTAAAGGGTACTCCACCAATGTGGGAGACGAAGGAGGATTTGCTCCATCTTTTAAAAATCATCATGAGGCACTTGATTGCATTTTAAAAGCAGCTGAAAAAGCTGGCTATCAAGCGGGAGAACACTTTTCATTTTGCTTTGATCCTGCGGCCAGTGAGTTTTATAATGAACAGAAAAAAAAGTACTTGTTTGAAGGCAAAGAAATCACTAGTGATGAGTTAATTGAGTATTATCAAAACTTAAGTCATCGTTATCCAGTTTACTCTATTGAAGATGGTCTCAGTGAGCTAGATCAAGCTTCGTGGCCCAAGTTAAATGAGGCACTAGGTGAAAAAATGCTCATAGTGGGTGATGACCTTTTTGTCACTAATCCAAAGTATTTGCAACGAGGAATTGAAAGGCATGAAGCCAATGCTATTTTGATAAAAGTCAATCAGATTGGAACCTTAACTGAAACATTCGCTGCTATGAGGCTTGCTTGCGAACATAATTTTAGTTCTGTGATTAGTCACCGTTCGGGAGAAACAGCCGATCACTTCATCGCTGACTTAGCCGTGGCAACTAGTTGTGGTCATATTAAAACCGGTTCTGCCAGTCGTAGTGATCGTATCGAAAAATACAATCAATTGCTCAGAATAGAGCAAGGTCTGCAAGGCGCGGGGCTCTATTCTTATAGGGGACGATAAATGTTTTATAGTCAGTTCTACTTAGGGCTAGAATTAGAAAATCAGAGTTTGCAAGGTAGGAAAATCTTTAATCTTAAGAAAAGATATTCCAGTTCTCAAGACTTTCATTTTTCTTTGATGGCCCCAGTGACTATTAATGATAGAAATACTGGAGAGTTGACCGATCTTTTAAAAGAGCAAGGACATTACTTTTTCTCTGAAGCGCGGCAGATCTTTGCTCGGGCAACTAGTATTGACTTAAGGCAAAAGTCTCAAAAAAATTTAATTGGACTAGAGATGTGCTGGAGCGATGAGCTAAGTTATTGCTTGGAATCCTTATTACAAATTTGTCTTGATTTTCAAGAGCCGCAAAAAAAAATAGAGAAGTCAAGGCCATTTCTGGTGCTGGGTGCTTTTGCGAGAGAAGTCGACTTAAATGCACCGATGAGTGAAGTTCGCTCTCAGGTACAAGTTCCGGCAATGATCCCTGTGAAGAGTTTAAATCTTTATCAAAAAAAGAGGCATTCTTGGTTTGCCTTGCAAAAGCTTATTGAATTTCAAAACTATCAAGTTCAAATGGAGTCAATCCTATGATAAGACTAGTCAGCTTATTTTTACTTTTCTCATCTCAAAATCTCATGGCCAAAAAATTCAGCAATGAGTTTATCGAGTTTAGAATCCCTAATAGCTGGGAGTGTTCTCTAGAAGGTGCGGAATGGATCTGCCAAAATATTAAGGAAGATCGCAAACGCGAGGCTATCTTGATCATGGCCGCCAAAAAAAGAGGAGCGGAAGACTCCTTAGAACAATATGAAAGTTACCTCAAAAGAAAAAAGACATTTTCCTTGCCGGGAGGAAAAACACAGGTCTCTGATCCCAAGTACACTAAGGTCATCAAGATCAATGATCATAAATGGATCGACGCACTTCATTTGGCCAGCGAGATTCCTGGTTTCTATACGCGCTATTTAGCAACAGTTCGCCACGATGTTGCGGTGGCCGTCACACTTTCGGTGGCCAAAAACTACTATAATGCCTACCAATCAACCTTTGATAAAATCGTGGCCTCTATGAGAGTTTTTAGGCAAGGAGAAGGTTCTTCTAGTGATACTCCTCAGTATAAGGTCTCTAAAAGTAAAAGCCGTTCAGCTTTAGATGAAACAACTTTCATTCCTGATGATGATGAGAGGTTTAATATCAAAAAAATTGAGACTGCTGCTCCCAGCTCCTCATCTTCTGATTCTTCCGACCTTGTTTTCTTTTTAGTGCTAGCAGGGGTTGTAGGGGCTTTTATTTATCTACGTAAACGCAAGTAGCCATTACTAATCCGTTCAAAAAGAGATTCATCGGCTTCCAGTTCACCGGTGGAGAACTCATATTGTTCTAACTCTGTAGCTGACTGAAAAACAATCCCACCTTGAGGTCCTTCACTTTTTTCTTTCATAAAAAGAGACTCAAAGTCAAAAGCTTCACCTTTTTTAATTGGTTTTTGGTTTTTCATATGGCCATGGCGAATTTTATAGCTATTTAAGTCAGTACTCTTTTCCATGGCCTGATTGGGAATTTTAGCTTCCATGGCACTGGTCAGTTTCTCCATTTCATCTGCTAAAACAATGGGGTCGGCCTTAGGATCATTTTTTCGCAAGCTTTGATTGATATTATTTTCTAATTCAGGAATACTCTTTTGAAATTGCTCAATTTTTTCATCTAAATTAACAATAGGTTGAAACTGCTGAGCACTCATTATTTGATTACTGCGCTGAAAAACACCGTCCATATCTTCTTGTATGGCCGCAGGGAAATTCATTTGAGGCGCTTTAAAACTTTGGCATTGATTTTTCTTCTGACAAAGACAATTCTTATCGATTTCTCCATTATTTTTTAGACAAACAGCTGATTCTACAAACTCACTTTGCGCTGGAACTTGTCCTTTTAAATCTCTAAGCTGTTGCTCCAGCACTGAAATATTATGCTCCATAATATTGTATTCTTGCTTCATCGCCGATTGTGCAGAAATAGAAAGTCCGGTCGTGGCACCAAATAAGACCACCCTAGTCCAAGGATCTCTCAGTAGCTGGTTGACAGTTTCACCAATTTTTTGAATGGCCAATTGCAGCCCTTGCACCGCTCCTCCTGTCGCTTCTGCAGTTTTACTCTCTTCAGCATGAGCACTTGGGATAAAAAGGCCACTGATGTATTGAGTGCTCAGGTAGGTGAGTTGATTGATGATAGCATACAGATCTTGTGAGTTATTCTTGATTTCTTCATATTCATCAATACTAATAGACTGTTTGCCACCCATCAGATAATTTTGTTCATCCATCATGTGAATAAAATAATCATCGTGGTAAGTAATCAATTTTAAAACACTGGAGCCAATAAAGAGCAGGGGAAGAATACTTTGGACTGTACTCATCCACTCTGGCGCGGGATCAAGACAGCGGGTATCTGCTTTGCCCATCGCTTCTAATGTGGCTTCCACCGCGGCCGCTGCTGTGGCAGTCATACTGGCGTAGGTAGTTATTTGTTGAAAAGTTAATCTTTTCTTAGCCGCTTCTTTTTTGCTTCTTTCTATTCTAATTTGTCCTTTGAGAAATTCCAATTGTCCACCTTCTGGATTGATTTGGGAAAAGTCATTTTGCAAATTGTCGGTAAATGACTTTTTATTGGCGATCTCTCCTAAAATATTAGAGGCTGCCGCTGCATAGAAAATCAGAATGGAAGGAATTTTATAAAAGGTATTGCACATTCTGGGGGTGGCCATTCCCACGAGGTTAATGGCCTGGCCGGCCAGCATGGATCGCCTATTGCCCTTGGCTCCTACTTCCTTGAGTCCTTGCTGGCCCTGTGCCACTGAAGAAAAAAGAAGGCTAATGATCACTAAATATTTCATGTACTCATATTGTATCTCATAAAGATTATTTTCTGAAATGATGCAATAGCGATGACTTTGTCTGCCAATTATTGATGGCACTCACTTCTTGCTAAGTCATTCAAATCACGAGTTCCTCTGATGGGAGGAGGTGTGCATCTATAATGAGGTTAAAGGTTGAGAGAAATAATCCGAAAAGGTGTTATATGAAATACTATCTATTATTTATTCTAATATCCAATGCGGTTTTAGCCGTTGCAAGTCACGCACCTGAGGATAATGATCCTTTAGTCGAATTCGCAGAAGGTCAGCCTAGGAGAACAGCTTCAGAAGATCCTGAAGATTCTAATAATACAGATCGAGTAGGCTCATTTGTAGACTTTGAAAAGAAGGTGATCATTTCCTGTGCTGAATCTTCAACACAGGATGCTGAGCGACTTCCGGAAATTATTAAATATTGCACCAAGACCACAGACTGGCTCAATACTCATTTTTACTCCTATGTTGCTCAAAAGAAAGCAGAGGAAATAGCGATGAATTCTAAGGGGAAAAAAATTCAAGACACCATCACTGAGAGTATTAATAATGAAAATGCAGATATGCAAAGAATGGCCTATGAAAGTCAAATTGATGTAGCCGAAGGTCGCAAAGCTGCCAGCAGAAGGATGGGCTATAATACCAAGGCCTTCGCTGCTAATATTGTTCAACTTTATTTTAGATGGCCTCCAGAGGACACCAGTATGAATCGCAGAAAACTAGAAAAATTGGCCATGGCCTACGGAATGGAGAGTTTTCAGCATATTGAAGAAGCCAATCAACACAAATCACAGGCTAAGTATCTGAAGGCAAGAAAGCAGCAATACTTGGCCACTCTTAATCGCGAGGAAGAGGATTCATCTTTGGTGAATTGTTATGAAGAGCCTGATCACCCAACTTGTCAGAGGGAAGAAAAGAAGGTGGATCGCACCAGCCCTTTTGGTCAGATCACTGAGGTGCCATCAGGACTGAATTTTGATAATGATGATGACAGCAGTCTCACTAACCGTAGGGCGCACACGACCCCTTCTGCCAGTAGTGGAGTGGGGGCTGCAGAAACACAGAGCAGTGATGGCAAGTTTGCTGAAATGAGTTCTGGGTCACGGGGTGGCGGAGGTGGAATGCCCATGGGGATGGGAATGGATGGCGCAGGAGGAAGGGCAAGCGCATTGAGTCCAGCTGCAATGTCTGGCTGGGGCAATGATGGTTTTGCTGATCCCAATCAGCAGAAAGAGGGGCAAGAAGAAGTCTCAGTGGGTGACTTTGTGGCCGAATACAGTAAAA
>SKGZ01000232.1 GCA_007117175.1 Bacteriovoracales bacterium
CTCAAAAAACAAAAAAAAATCAATCAAGTTCGCTCTTATCTTATTGCCATTCTTTCACTGGCGATTCTCACTTGGCTCTGTCAGGCTTCTTATCTTTTTTGGTCAATGGAAAAGGAATATCCCTCGCAGGTTTTCTTAAATTTAAAAAACTATCAAGTCACGGCCATTATCCCCTTGGGTTTTGCTTTAATGTGGTTGCGACTGGTTTGCAACTTTTGGCAAGGAAATAAAAATTGATTGCACTCTTACATTTCATTTTGGCCTTATTAGGAGTGCCTCTTTTTTTGGTGATCGGTTCACTCTCCTTGGCACTTTTCACACAAGCAGAAATTGAGACCTCTGCTGTCATTATTGAATTATATCGTCTCACCAGCTCACCGGCCATGATCACTATCCCTCTTTTTACCTTTGCCGGCTACTTAATGGCCGAATCTAATTCTCCTCAGAGAATGCTACGTTTGGCCAATTGCTTTTTTGGACATCTGCCGGGGGGTGTGGCCATCGTGGCGCTAATTGTTTGCGCCTTCTTCACTGCATTCACTGGGGCCTCAGGGGTCACCATTATTGCTTTGGGCGGTTTAATCTACCCTATTTTGAAAAAAGAAAAATACAGTGAAAATTTCTCTCTTGGACTAGTGACCACTAGTGGATCATTAGGTCTACTCTTTCCTCCCTCCTTGCCGCTTATTCTCTACGCAGTGGTGGCACAAATTTCAGTGGATCAACTTTTCTTGGCTGGACTGATTCCGGGGACCCTTATTTTACTCATTTTAGCACTCTATGCCAGCTGGCAAGGAAAAGAGATCAAAACCCAATCCTTTGCCGGATTGAGTGAAATGAAGTCTGCTCTGTACGGTGCTCGCTATGAAATTCCCCTACCCTTTATTGTGTTGGGAGGAATCTATGGAGGATATCTCACCACCACTGAAGTGGCTGCAGTCACATTAAGCTATGTCATTCTCACTGTTTTTATTTTCTACAAAGACTTAAGCTTTCAAAAAGATTTTTCCAAACTAGCAGCAGAAAGCAGTCTCTTAGTTGGTTCGATTTTAATTATCCTTTGCTGCGCACTGGGGCTAACTAATTATCTTGTAGACGAGCAAATTCCAGAGCAAGTACTCACACTTATTTCAGACTGGGTTCCCAATAAGTGGATTTTCTTATTAGCGCTCAATGTCTTTTTACTGATTATTGGCTCTTTTATGGATATTTTTAGTGCGATTATAGTGATCTTGCCACTACTGGTTCCATTAGCCGCTGAATATAACATTCACCCTATTCATATGGCCATTATATTCCTGACCAACCTTGAAATTGGTTATCTCACACCACCAGTAGGAATTAATCTCTTTATTTCCAGCTTTCGCTTTCAAAAATCCATGGGGCAATTGTACCGGGCCACTTTTCCTTATTTTTTGCTACTATTGCTGGCACTGGCCCTGATCACTTACATTCCTGAGATCAGCTTGTTTTGGGTGAAAGATTCTTAATTGTGCTTTCCATATTCTTTGATCTGGATCAGCAAAAGAAAAAGACTCTGGAGTCTCTTGTTCAATCTTTTGATTCACTCCATGGCAATAATAATAAAGTTCAGTTCTGTATTTTAAATCATAAAGGTGTTGAATATCTGAAGAGTAAAAATGAAAAACGAGATCACTGCTTTTTTTCCAACTCTTATTTTCTGCAACGACTAAATCAAATCCAGGCAAATGAGCTCGAAATGAAATCTCAGACAAAGACTCTAGCTGACAGTCAAAAACATCTGTTAAAAATTGGGCGTATTTTTGTAAATTTTGGGTTTTCAGTTGAATTTCAATAACTTGAAAGGACATGACAATAGTATAAGTTTTACACGCTCGCTTTTCAAAGTCTTTTGATGCTTTAACATTGTATTATGATCAGGTTTTTGATTTTATTCACTTTGACATCATCTCTTATCGCAGGAGCTGACACCATCTATGGAGCAGATCAAAGACAAGAGTACTGGCAGATGCCCACAGCAAAGCTAGCGACTGCCCATGCTGTAGCCGCACTGATTGATCAATCTGAGCTTAAGCAAATCAAAAGAGGAGTCTATCAAATTCAAGCTGCTACCCATCAAGAAAAGCATCAACTCTGTCCTAGGGCCAGCTCCTTTGAACAGCAACCAAGCGCTTCCAATTGCAGCGGAGTATTGATTGGGCCAAATCAATTAATCACTGCCGCTCACTGTGTTGAAGAGCTCACTGAACACTCTGTTTGGAGTTTTCACTATGTTCAATCCAAGGCCTCTCAAGAAAAATATAATTTTATGGTGAACCAACTCTACAAAACAAAGAAGATCCAAACATTATCTTATCATTATTTCCCCTTAGATGTTGCCCTTATTACCCTCGATCGAGAAGTGATAGGAGTCAAGCCGCTCAAACTCAGTGAAAATGATTATCAAAAAAATGAAAATGTTCAACTTCTTTCACACCCAAGTGGATTGCCACTTAAACATTCCCACAGAGCTTTAATACTAGAGCAGAATGATAATTATTATATTACCAATACCGATGCCTTTCGGGGTAGCTCAGGTGGAGCAATAATCCACTATTCAACAGGTGAGTTTTTAGGAATTCTTACCCATGGGGGAACAAAAGACTTTCAAACAACCGCTGATGGCTGCAATGAATACCTGCGTTGCCCACCCTACTCCTACCTTAGTGATACTAGCATCTTAACGATTTTAGCAGAACTCTCCAACGAAGAACTGACCCAAAGTGATAGAAATCAATTGCAAGAAAAACTATCTTGCTCAGGAGAAAGGATTTTAAAATCCAGTGTTATCTTGAAAGCAATCCAACAGCTATAAAGTTTTTTAAACTCTGTATTAGGTCACTTTGATGCACTCTTAAAATCAACTGATAAGGATGATGATCAATTTTTGAAAAAAATTGTGATAAAATAAGCAATTGCATCAGCTCCGTTTTTTTAACATCTTGATCAAATCGTAAAAATGATTTTCTTGAAAGTCCTAATAGCCAATGACTATGATTAAGTTTTTTCATGATCTGTGGTAGCGCTTTAATGAGTTGATAATTTTGTTCACGTTTTTTAGAAAAACCAAAAGCTGGATCAAGATAAAGAGGATTCTTAAGCTGGTGCTGCTGCCAAAAATCTAAAACCTTTTGAAAAAAGTGCAAACAATCTCGCTCTAAATCCTCAGAGCTCACTTCACGACAAAAATTGATATGATCATTGGTTTGCTCAAAGTTAGGAATATAGGTGAAACTGGCCACATACCCTATTTGTGAAGACTGTTTCAGCACCTGCAAGGCACTTTGATAATCACCACTGACATCATTATAAAGCCAATGCCAAGAAGTCTTTTGGTAACGTTGATAAATCTGATGCATCACCTGAGGACGATAAGTATCAATGGAAAGAAAAATTTGCTGATCCAGGTATTGATCCAACCAATCACAGGCCAATTGCCATCTTTGCAACTCAGCTTGCTCGCCAATGGATTGATTTTGAGGGGCGGTTGACTGACCACCAATGTCCATCCAATGACAAAATTCTGCCATTTGCTGCCAGCGTAGATTTAAGTCTTGAAGACTCTGCAACTGATTGCCATCAGAAAAAGAATCAGGAGTGATATTCATCACTGCCATGCCGCTTAATTCTAGCTGATTCCAGCGTATCATCCTAGGCGGTAATAATCTTACCTGGAATTTGAGAGCCTGACATTTGCTCTGCCTTTTCTTGCGATTTTTTTTGGGGCTGTGGTTCTTTCAATTCAGGTGTTCCAATGTCTTGTCCATCCACAATTTTCTTCACCTGCTCTGCATCTAAGGTCTCCCAAAGAATAAGCGCTTCAGAAAGGCGAATCAAGGTCTCTTTATGATCTTCTAAAATCTTACGGGCAAGATCATAATTTTTCTGCACAATGGATGAAACCTCTTGATCAATTTTCAAAGAGGTCTCTTGAGAAAAATGGGAATCTGACTCTTGACTCATGCCATAAGCAAAAGGATTAGACCTTGAACGAGAAAAATTAATAGGCCCTAATTTCTTAGACATCCCCCATTGGCACACCATATTGCGAGCAAGGTCAGTGGCCCTTTCAATATCATTAGAAGCTCCATTCGTCATCTGGCCAAAGATAATTTCCTCTGCACAACGCCCCCCCATTAAGAAAGCGATAAAATTTTCCGCTCTCTCAGAAGTTAAGTTGAGCATATCCTCATTAGGTAGAGTTTGAGTCACCCCCAAAGCTCCCCCTCTAGGAATAATAGAAACCTTATGAATCGGATCAGTGTAAGGCAAATACATTCCCACTAAGGTATGCCCCGCTTCATGATAAGCAGTCACCTTCTTTTCTTTCTCGGAAATCACCATAGACTTTCTGGCCACTCCCATTAACACCTTATCTTTGGCCTGGTCAAAATCAACTTGTCCCACTGACTTCTTATTGGCCCTAGCCGCAATCAAGGCCGCTTCATTCACTAAATTGGCTAAATCTGCTCCGGTAAACCCCGGTGTTCCTTTGGCAATCACATCCAAGTCCACATCCTTAGTCAGTGGAATTTTTTTCACGTGAACTGCTAATATAGCCGAACGCCCTTTGACATCCGGTCGCCCCACAGTCACTCGCCGATCAAATCGTCCAGGCCTTAAGAGTGCGGGATCCAATACATCTAAACGGTTGGTCGCTGCCACTAGGATCACTCCCTCATGACCAGAAAATCCGTCCATCTCCACTAATAATTGATTGAGTGTTTGTTCACGCTCATCGTGACCGCCTCCCAATCCAGCACCGCGATGGCGCCCCACTGCATCGATTTCATCAATAAAGATAATACAAGGAGCGTTCTTCTTTCCTTGCTCGAATAAATCTCGCACCCGCGAAGCTCCCACCCCCACAAACATCTCCACGAAGTCAGATCCAGAAATTGAAAAAAATGGCACTCCGGCTTCACCGGCAACCGCCCTGGCCAAAAGAGTTTTCCCCGTCCCAGGAGGCCCAACTAACAAAACTCCCTTGGGAATTTTTCCCCCAAGATTGGTATACTTTCTGGGATCCTTTAAAAAATCCACAATCTCAACTAATTCCTCTTTCGCTTCATCCACACCTTTGACATCACTAAAGAGCACCTTTTGATCATTTTCATTCAACATGCGCGCTCTCGATTTGCCAAAGCTCATGGCCTTGCCACCACCTGCTTGGATCTGACGAAACAAAAAGTAGAAAACCGCAAAAAGCAAGATCATGGGAAACCAATTGATCAGAATACTAGAAAGCAAACTTTGCTTTTCCTCTTTCTTGTAATTAGGTGTTAATCCCGCTTCTTCTAAAATGCGAATATAAAATTCTGTGTCTAGATTTCCCACCGATTCAAAAAGATCTCCCCCTTCAAATCCATCCTTAAATTTTCCTTGAATGACATCTGGCCTTTGAAAGGTCACTTTCTCAATCTGGCCATCTTTCACACTTTGCATAAAATCAGAAAACTGCACTTGCTTCACATTGGCCGGCTTTTGATCCACCATCTTCATCACCACCGCCAACATTAAAATTACGAAAATCCAAAGTGCAATTGTTTTTTGTTGTTTTTTCATGGAACCTCTTTCTTCACCATAAGAACTCTATGATAGGGCCAATCACCCCATAAATCTAGTCAGACAGTTCTTGCATGACAATAAAACTACTTGTTATTTTTCTTCACTTTAAAGCGGCCATGGTGATATTCAACCAGCACATTGCCGCAAAAGCGATGCGGCCCAACCTTTGAGCGTTTTTGGCAGGCCACTAGAAATTTTTGTAGTTCTCGCTGCAAACTGCCCCTGCCTTTTTGGCTGTGAAATTGAATCTCATTTTTCAACGCCTTCATGGCCATCATGGGATTGAGTTCAATCACACTGCTTAGTTCTGTCCGTTTGACTTTTGGGCTCTGCTCAGACTCTTGCTGCCAACTCACCCGACTTAAATAATAGCTTAAATAATTGGGATACCTGGCCGCAATTGCCTTGATGACTTTGGCCCTCAAGTAATTGCGCTCAATCTTTAAATCACTGCCTGTACTGTCTTGCCTCCATGGAATTTGGTAGAGTTTGGCCAAAAATAAAATTTGCTTTTTAGATAAGCAATGCATGGGCCTAATGATCACTCCATTTTTTAAGGGAATGCCTCTCACCCAGCTGGCCCCTTTAAACAAATGGGCCAACCACCACTCAAAGGAATCATCAATATGGTGGGCCAGCACTAATTGACAATCGAGCTGCTGGGCCCTTTTTTTTAAAAAAAGCAAGCGCTTTTGCCTTAATTCCATCTCGGAAGTACCACTCACCTCACTGACTTCAACTCTCACTGCAAACTGAGCACAATAGGCCTGAATCAACTGCCAGTCTGCGGCGTGCTCCTGCACTGGGCGAGTCTGGTGATTCACATGCACCACCTGAA
>SKGZ01000299.1 GCA_007117175.1 Bacteriovoracales bacterium
TAATATATTGATAAGAAAGAAAAACCGCTGAGTAAACAGCTCCATCAGAAATTCTTATCCCGTGATGCATTTCATGTTTTTCCTTAATACCCATTAAAATTTCAATGGCATCTTCTTTACTAGGCTCATGAACTGGCACACTTCTAAAACGTCTCTCCAAAGCACTATCGTTGAGAATATACTTTTGAAATTCTTCAGGTGTAGTGGCTCCAATCGCATGCAACTCTCCTCTGGCCAAAGCTGGCTTTAACAGATTCGCTGCATCCATGGCGCCCTCGGTCCGCCCTGCTCCTACTAATTGATGAATCTCATCAATAAACAAGATCGCCTGGCCATTCTGGCCGGTGATAAACTTTAATAAACTCTGTATCTTTTCTTCAAAGTCCCCTCGATACTTTGTTCCTGCCATCAGGCTTCCCATATCTAGCGAATAAACTGTTTTACCCTTAAGAACATCGGGAACAGCTTGTTTAATAATCAGCTCTGCTAACCCCTCCACAATAGCCGTTTTTCCTACCCCAGCAGGGCCAACTAAAACTGGATTATTCTTAGAGCGTCTGCCAAGAATCTCCATCACTGCTCGAATTTCCTTAGTTCTGCCAATCACCGGATCAAGTTTACCACTTAACGCCTTCTCATTAAGATTAATTAAAAAAGAAGGGATCTCACTCTCCTGCCCCTCTTCACCCAGTTTTTGATAATCAAATTGATAATCTTGAAAAATCTGGGGCATAAACTTCACTAAATCTTTTTCTTTAATTTCTGCCTGCCCTTGCTCTGCACTATGAGCTGATGCACTGGTAAACCATTTCATCAAACTAGCACTAGGTCGTAATTGATCAATGGGTATCTCTTGGGACACAGCAGGAAAACTTTTAAGCTTTTCCTCTAAAGCCGGTAAGTACTCTTTAAAAGAGCGAGACAAATAAGTGGACTTATTTTTAATCAACCCCACCAAAAAATGCTCAGGTTTCATTTCAGAGTGTCTGCCCTTCAAGGCCTCGTTTTGAGCTATGGAATAAGAGCTTAAAAGAATTGAATCAAATTGAAACATTTTAACCACCTTGTTAATGTTAATAACAAGATGGTTTCAAAATCAGACATGTCAAGGTTACATTAAAAATTACGTAAACCGTTCACTAACGCTTTTTTCTGCCGGCCTGCTTCTCCACTCTGTAAGCTAGCCGGAGTCCTCTTGGCCGGTTTTAATACCCGAGGATACCCCTCTTTCACATAAGCCTTTGTAATATGATCAAAGATACTCTCACCACGAGCTTGATAATGCTTGGCCCTTTGCAAAAGATCCTCGGCTTCATCATTATTCATCACCACTCCACCACTTGGCCCTTGACTAGACTCACCATAATCTCCAAAACCTGCAAATGAAGAAAGTGAATCATTGGCCTGATTGCCAAATTGTCTTTGATGGTGTTTCTTGCCATCTGCTTGATTAATCGCCTTGCCATCTCTAGCCACACTGTCTACATTCACTGCATTCTGCCCCACATTGCTATCTAGTTCAGACTCTCCTCGCCCCATCCCCATACCTCTAGACTGCGAAGTCTCTTCACCTGTGCCTGTACCCTGATTCGCACCTGCCAGCGATCTTCTGGCCCCTCCCGATGCTCTTATTTGTCCCATGGTGGGATCATTCTCTGGGCCACCTTGTCTTTGCGCTCTAGTAATGAAGGGATTGCCTTTAAAGACCACACCACCGGAACCTGCTCCACCGGAGAATAGATCATTATTAATTCGACCAAAATCACCACCTTGATTTCCTCGCTGTCTATCCCCGCCATTGAAATCAGTGCCATCTCCAAAGACTAACTTTTGAAAACACTCATTTTTTTGCATGGCATAGCCATCACTTTTGGCACTTTCTTCTGTGGAAAAAATATCTCTTCTCTTAGCTGCTTTAGATTGATAGATCTTACTCAAGTAAATCGCATCATTGTAAGTATAGGCTAAGAGCTTTGCTCTTGGAGCTAAGTCCTTGCCTTTGGCTTGAAGCGCTGTAATCACTTCTGTGTTTCCAAGAATTGTAGTGAATTCTTCATTACGAGTACTGCTAGAACTGCCATCGAAGTATCGCCTTAGTTTGTTTTTTCTATGAGCTGCATAAATATAACTTTGGGTAAACATCCTTTTGGCCATCTGCTTTATTCTTTGATCATAATCACGACATCTTTGATCACTTGCTTGATTACTTGTACTAGCTGAACTGCTACCTTGGCTTGAGTAATTATCCAAGAGGCTTCCACTCTCTTCTTCACTTTCAATATCTGTATTATTAACCTTACGATAAGCGCAATAAGCCGAAAGGTCTAAGTCAGGATCAACAAGTAATTTATCATTTTTTTCCAGTCTTTCTTTATCCATTCCTTTGACTAGAGAAGCGTAATACTGATGTAACTTTTCTTCCCACTCTTTCTCAACCTTATCATAGAAATCCTTAACATCGCTGTCTCGTAGGGTTGCTTTATTTTCTTTTAGGAGAAAAACTGTACCGCCACTAGGTACAGCTGTTACTACTCTACCTAAATTTGTATTTCCTTTTCTGCGAATAAAATTCGGCTTAACTCCCAGGTCACTTGCCCTCTTTGGCAGCATAGGATCTAACCACCACATAGTTCTTTCATCAATGGAATTCAATGCTCCTACATTCTTAATATACCTCTCTTCCACTCTATTCGCACCAGCATAAAGATGAGAGCGAGTCCCCCCCTGCTTCATACGCCAAATATAGCGCTGTTTTCTCTTATTTTTTCTAGTTCGACTAGTATCTTTTTGATCTGCAAAGCGAGCAGTTGTACTATTGTGTTTAACAGCAACAAAATCATCAAAAAAACGTCTGAGACTATGAGCCTTTTCACTGCCATTGCCAAAACCATCTTTGGCTAGTCCACTATAAAGAGCTGCCATTTCCTCTTCGTAATCAGCTTTGGCAAGTTCAAACTTCTCCATGAGGCGAAAAATATCTTTCCCGTTCCCTAAGCGACTGGCCAGTGTTCTTTGTGCAATCTCTTCTCCTAAGAAAACAACTTTTTCATTTGAGCGTCGATCAAGAGTCTTGAGTGTATTCAATTCAACAAAAATATCTTGCAATTTCTCATTGAGCCTACCACTGATTGCCTTCCTCTGATGAGCTAATTGATTCATTGTTTTGGTAATAGACTCTTTCATCCCAAAACGATCTTTCTCCTCTGGTTCACCTAGATGAAACATTAACTCTAATGACCTTAAATTAAGAGTAAGCTCTTGCAAATTTCGTGCATGTTGTTCATTGAGTTTCAAGTTACAGCTATTAGAATTTGATAAGTGATTAAGAATATCATTCAGGGCACTTAAGTCTCTTGGCTTTTGCTCGCATATGCTTGTACTTTCATTTTTCTCTAGCCCTACATTACAGCGAACTCCACTCGGAGCAAGTTCACCTTCATCAGCATAACGACAAAATCGACTCTGAGCACATTGCCCGCCGACACATTTTAATGATGCACACTGTGAATGACCCTGACAAGCTCCACCTATTTCATCCACATCCATTGCCTTCAGAGTCTCTGATTCTTCTAAGTTATCAAGAATATTTGCTAGCTCGTCTGGAAAGTGATCATCATCTCCTAGTAGACAACCTTGACCATTGCTACAATGGGAATGTGAAGTACATGTATCTAAAAAAACTGTTCTACGAATATTTGTTTCATTCTCGCTGCTAAAAAAATATTCCGCATCCTTATTATAACAAAGCGCGGGATTGCTAGTACACTCAGGGTTACTCTCTAAGCAACTCAAATACTGACTATCCGATCTTAAATAATCATAGCAAGCACTATAAGGCGGCTTTTCTTCTGCCTCATCGGCTTGAACAAACACATGAGTGTAAAAATACGCAGCACTGATTAAGAGAAATGTTTTCATAAAACAACCTTTGCTCTATTGTAAGCTTATCGGCTGCTTGCGAATAAAGTTGAGCACTAAACTCTTGTTTTTATTGATTAGAATTAATTTTGCACTTGCCAAGAAAAATGGGCATTTGCACCAGAAAATTGCCTAGAGGCGCTCACCAAAGAGAATAGGATTAGCCTGCTCGAGATGATAATGATAGCGCTTTGCCAATTGCAAGCAATGAAAAGAGACTTCTTCATGATCATTGACTCTCAAAGCAATCGCTTGAATTTGGGCGGTATTGGCAAGCAGTGATAGCTCATACTCAACCTGCTGATGAGTAATTTTAGTCATATAAAGATTAGAGGCCTGATAGCGAAGTCTTTGGATCTCAACTTGACCTAGATTTTCTGATAGCTCATTTTCCTTGACCCCAATGAAGTTTTGCGGATAGAGATCTGTATAAAACTGAAACCCTAAAGCATCATAAATTATATTGTCAATTTCAAGGGGAAAAAGTTTTAAGTCTACAGAAGTATAGGTCAGTTTTTGCCCTTGGGCATTCTTAAAAATCAAAGGTTGATCAAAGGCCAACTGCAATAGGGTATATGGACTTTGCTTGACAGATATAGGATGCCTCTGTGTTCTCATGATTTGTTGAGTATGGCAATTTTGCAAATGAGCTGGAAGCTGAGAGATCCTTCCCTCTTTAATTGTTAAGAACTCATTTTCTGCAGTGACTTCAATAATATCCAAAATATCTTTTCTTTTAAAAAAGTCATCCAGATTTTTTTTATTTTCATCTCCAATATCGAGTGTCTGCTCATTTTCTGCTTGTGGAGTAAGATTAGGATTTTCAGGCGATAAAAACTCCTTAACATGGGAGTTGTTATTTTGGGAGCAAGCACTAATCAAAAATAAGATGGCAATGAGTTTTAATCTTTTCATATGTCTATTTTAGCAAATTCACTGCATTGAAGGCATGGCAGTGAGTAAGCATTACAAGGCCGTTTAATTTTTAGTCATCTCGATAAGGAGCCATCTTAGGAGCAAAATCGAAAACTTCATCTAAAATATCAGTTTGCAAAAGCTCTACACCGTTTTTATGAGGTTTCATGCCGTGTAAGCGAGGAGGTGGATCCATCGGGAGTCGTCTGTGATCGTGCTCACGCATTAATCCATCAACTTTAATAAGAGCAATATCACTGAGACTGTTTAATTGCCCCGCAGGTTGATGGTGACAACTCAGACAAAAAGGAACCTTACTAAAGTCAGGTCGTTCTTGCCCTGCCCTGACTGGTAAGTTTCTAATTCCTAGCACTTGATCTCGCAAACAGCGATTACTCTTATCAGCGCGATGGACATGAGCTGCGCATAAAGTTTTTTGGTGCTGATCCGCAAATTCATTAGGACTCTCATAGGATTCTATTACTAATTGCTCACAAACTTGAGCGGTGTGCCGAGGCGTAATTAAACGAAAGCCACCTTCAAGAGACTTGGCAAGACCACCAAACTTAGTTCCGCCACCTCCTGGCACTGGTGGGTCCATTGAGAAAGTGTGCAAAGTTAAAAGACCACTGGCCACTGCCTTATCCACTAAAGGAGCAAGTAACTCTGAACGATCAGAGCTTTTCACTTCTACCAGACTGCCATAAGCTTGATTGCAAAGATACTCATCAAAAAATGAAGGAACAGATTGAGGACTGGCAGCTGGGCCAGTTGGAAATTCATAAACCCTCAATTCATCAATCCAGCCTTGGAAAGGTGCTGGTTGTCTTAGACCTCGTCCGATAAAACGTGGTCCACCAATATAGAAATTATTACGCCGCACGGTATGAAAACTAAATGGTGTTCCACCTTGAGAATTATTAAAGAAGAGAAAACTTTTGGCATAAAAATGACCCTGAGATTCTTTTACCTCTTCTAGTTTGGTCCCATCAATATAAAACTCTAACTTTCTGCCATTAAAAAAATGAATATTATTCCTACCTCTAATTACGGTACTGGTAATCTTCACTGCGATATGAAAATACTCTGCTGGTTTCTTATCAAACTTTTTCATCGAAATCTTTTGAACTGGTTGGCCTTGAACGTGGGCCTGAATATGATGGTCTTCAATTTCAATAGAAGAGTGATCAGGAAACATAAAAAGTGTCATTCTTCGATTAAAATCTTCTGGAGCAATCCAAAGACTTAAAAGATAATTATGAGCTTGATCCGCTGAGTCTATTTCAGCTTGTAAAAAATCATTCTCTCCATCTAAGTAAATTCCTTTACCATAAACACCTCCCATGGCGACAGGTTCAACTCTCGCTCCCCCTTTTAATTCCAAATAACTTGGGACCACTGTACCATTGGGAGTTTTTTCAAAAGTAGCTGCGTTTTGCACTAGCGGTGTTTCTTTAAGTTTAAACTGAGAGTAAGTATTTTCTTCACCACTCACAGATGAGTGATTCTCAGGAAAGTAACCATTCTTATAATAGTAAATTCTTCTCTGACCAGTTTGATATGAACTAATGGGTGAATTCATATGAGAGA
>SKGZ01000291.1 GCA_007117175.1 Bacteriovoracales bacterium
GTCCCATTGATTTTGCTGAAAGTCGACTTTTAGGAAATATTTATCACATCACCCGTGAGCGTTTAAGTTGTCAAAGTTATCTAGTGGCCGGAGAGTTAAGTCTTGATATTACTCATCAAGAAAAGGCCTATCAGGGGCAATTACCGGCAAAGAAGACTCAGCTTTTAAAGAAACAACAAAGGCAAGATCAAGAGCAAGCTCAAATGAATGAAACAGACAAAAGCCAAGTCGAGCAGAAAAAGCTACTAGGGGGCTCTCGTCGTCCTAAGAGTTTTCAATACAATAATAATGAAAACGATGAAGATTAAACAAGTTCTTCAATTTTAGCAATCAACTCAAAATCCTTCTCTGAAATACCTCCCACATCATGGGTTTGCATTTGCACATGGCATTTGCCATAGCTTAATTTAAGATCAGGGTGGTGTTTGAGTTGCTGGGCCTGCCAGGCCACGGCATTGAGAAAAACTAATCCAGGATAATAGGTTTTAAATTCAAAGGTTTTTTCTAAGTGCTCAGTTTGCTCATTATAGCTCCAACCAGCAAAGCGAGTGCAATTGATTTTAATTTCTTCTAAGCTCATTGCCTTCATCATCTCTCCTTTGATTTTCTGTAGCCTTTAGTTTTCCTTGGGGGGAAATTCTGGTGGGAAATCACCCAGTTCTAAAGATTTTTTTGCCATCCCCACCAGGTCTTCTTGCACCAGTGCAAATAAGGAGCTAAGAGAATCCACCACAAAGTAAATGGGCTGTAAAATATCAATTCGATAGGGGGTTCTCAAAGCAGTCAGTGGATCTAAGTGAACCCTCTTGGGCTTATCAGAATCAATGGCGTAAATAGTTTCAGAGCAAGAAGAGAGAATTCCTCCACCGTAGGCGCGATACTGATCTTTTTGCTTGAGCAGTCCAAACTCGATAGTAAACCAGAAAAGTCGAAAGAGCCGCATGCGCTCCTTACCTTTCACACTTAAGGCTAGCTTACCATATTCTTGCATATAATCAGCATAGTTTTGATCAGTCAGCAGTGGGCAATGGCCGTAGATCTCATGAAAAATATCTGGCTCTTGTAAGTAATCAATTTCATCGGGATTGCGAATGAAATTAGCTGAGGGAAATTTTTTATGAGACAGCAATGTAAAAAATTCTTCAGCGGGAATAATGGCGGGAACTGGTTCTACCGCCCAGCCGGTATGGGCCCTAAGTACTTCAGAGACTTCAAAGTGCTGAGGAATCCTATTGGGATCAAAGTTAAGAAGTTCAAGTCCTCTGAGAAACTCTTGGCAGGCGCGATTTTGCACTTGCTCATTTTGTCTTTCCACTAAGAATTTCCACGTAGAAACTTCTTCTTGATTGTAGTGAACGATTCCATTTTCATCAGCAGGTTTAGATTCGTACTTGGATACTTTGCCCATCATTACTTCCCCATTTTTTCTGTGAACATTTTGATGACATCAATTGGTACTGGAAAAAATAAGGTGTTGGTATTTTTTTGAGACGACATTTCTCTCATGGTGTCCAGGTATCTTAAAGTTAAGGAATCTTTTTCTCCTCCTAGGATTTGTGCTGCTTCCACTAATTTTTTGGCTGCTCCCACTTCACCTTCAGCAGAAATAATTTTGGCCCTTCGCTCTCTTTCAGCTTCGGCCGTTCTGGCCATAATTCGCTGCATGGCCTCAGGTAGGTCAATGGCCTTGAGCTCCACATTAGTGATCTTAATACCCCAAGCTTCGGTCACCTCATCTAAAATGACTTGCAATTTAGAGTTAATCTCATCGCGACGAGATAAGATATCATCCAGCTCATATTGACCAATGATAGAGCGCAAAGTGGTTTGCGCAATTTCAGCAGTGGCGTGATAGTAATTTTCCACAGCAATAATGGCCTGATCAGGTTTGTGAACCTTAAAGTACACCACGCCATTGACCTTTAAAGTCACATTGTCTTTAGTAATAATATCCTGGCTGGGAACATCCATGGTCACTGTTCTAAGATCAACTTTAACCAGTTTTTCTAGACCGGGGATTAAAACAATAAGCCCAGGGCCGCGCACTCCTTGAAAATTTCCAAGCCTGAAAACGACCCCTCTTTCGTATTCATTCATAATTTTAATACAGCTAAAGAGAATGGCCATAATGATGACAATAAATGGGGCAAAGCTAAAAATTGAATCCATGATTCACTCCTTGTTTTAAATGACTTGATTGATTTTAAGTTTTAATTGGTCCTTATTTTTTTCGACCATCACCCGAGTTTGTGGGGCAATTTCCCGATCATAAGAAGCGGTCCAAAGTGTTCCCTCAAAGCGTACGTGGTAGATGTATTGATCCTTATTTTTCTCAATCAACTTAAGAATAATTCCTTGTCCCGCTTCCGCTGGGGTTGAGTCTTTTTCTGAACCAAAGGTTTTGATAAAATACCAGCTTAAAAATGCTAGCGAAAGTCCCACCGCTAAAACAATAGAGTAAATAAATTGTGAGCTCAAACGAATTAAGGAATCATCTGTTTGATAAATTAAGCTAGAGCCAAAAAACAATGAGGCCAGTCCCAATAAGCTAAAGATTCCATAACTGGTGACATAGAGATCAAAAATAAAAAACAGCAGTGCCAGCACAATTAAACCGATCCCGGCAAAATTAATAGGCAGAACTTGAAAGCCTAAGGCCGCTAATAATAAACATAATACTCCGATAGAGCCGGCAATCATTCCCCCAGGAGCTTGCAATTCAAAATAAAGTAGAGCTGCCCCTAATAAAAATAATAAATAGGCCGTTTGCGGGTGGGCAAAAAGGTTGATGATCTGATCGCTTAAGCTCATCTCTTCTACCACAAATTCCACATCATCGCTCACTACTAGCTTTAAAGAATCACCTTTGAGTCTAATCACCTCTCCATTCAGTTTTTGACTCATTTGCGCTAAACGGTTCACTTGTCCATTGATAATTTTTTCGTCAATGGCCTCACTGACTGTATAAGATTTGGCCTCAGTGACCATTAACTCAAAAGGCTGATGGGGCCGTCCTCTGGCCTGGGCCAGAGAGCTCACCAGTGCCACTAAATCGTTAATCGCCTTGGCCCTCATGTCTGAGCCCATAGAACCAGCAGGCGAAGTTTCTTCTTGCCCTTCCTCTTGCTCTTCTTCGTTTTCTTTTTTCGTCTCTTGGGGGCCTTTAGGAAGATCACCGGAAACAGTAATAGGGGTGGCTGCTCCGATATTAGTTCCCGCTGACATATAGATCACATGGGCCCCAGCTGCAATCAGGGCCCCGGCACTAGTGGCCGAAGCACCCTCGGGAGTAATCCATAACACAATTGGAATATCAGCTCGACCAAACAAATTAAGAATATCTTTGGTGGTGGTGACTAACCCCCCAGGGGTATTAAGTTTTATTAACAGTAATTTCTTTTCATGGTTTTTTTTATTTAATATTTTTTCTAGGTAGTTGGAAACAGAAGGGTTGATGGTAGAGTTAACCTCTGCCACTACAATTTGCTCAATAAAATATTCTTTTTTTTCATCACTTTTTTCACTGGCAATGGAAAGTGAACAAAAAAGAAAGCTCAAAAGAACGTTGAAAACCGAGTGTTTTAGTTTCATAATCCCATGATAGTCAAATTTAAACAGTTGTACAGTGCTTATGAAGAAAACCAAGACAATTCTGGCCCAGATCCTCAACCCACAAAATGATCGACAATGTGATTTTTTTGTTGATGGTGCCATACAAATCAGTTGCGATGAAAAGAATCAATGGCGCATTGATGGTGTAGGCTTGCAAGAAGAGATGAACATCACAGGTGAAGTCTTAGATTACTCACAGCATCTGATGCTTCCCGGTTTTTATGATATGCACTTTCACTGGGTGCAAGATGACGTTCGTTTGCAACCTAAGGATTCACTTTTAGAGTGGTTGGAAAACTATACTTTTCCCGCGGAGGCTCGTTTTGCCAACCCTGATTATTCTTATCAAAAAGCAAAAAGTTTTTTTCAATCCTTAACACGCACTGGAACCATTGGCGGTGCCTGCTATAGCTCTATTCACGGCCACGCACTGGATCACGCCTTTGAATTTGCTCAAGGTGATTTTGTCATTGGCAATGTTTTAATGACCATGAACTCACCCAGTGAGTTAACTCAAAGCTCTTCTGAGGCACAAGAATTAATTGCCACTAAGGCCGACCAGTACCGCCATCGCTACGCACTCACTCCTCGTTTTGCTCCCACCACCGATCCTGCCACTATGAAGTACGGAGCGCAAATGGCCCAGCAACACAAGTGTTTTACTCAAACTCATCTGGCAGAAACCACCGCTGAGATTGATTATGTCTTAGCAATGTATAGGCAAATCCCCGGCTTTGAAGACGTGCAAAGCTATACCGAAATTTATGATCGCTGCCAATTACTGGGATCACAAACTTTAATGGGCCATGGAATTTATCTCAGCGAGAGTGAATGGAATTTATTGGCCAAGACCAAAACCGCCATTATTCATTGTCCCACTTCTAATGCACCCATTGAACAAAATGGCCTTGGCTCTGGGCTTTTTGACATTGATCAAGCGGCAAAATACCAGGTGAAATGGGCACTGGGAAGTGACATTGGGGCAGGTCCCTATGTTTCCATGTTGGATGTGATGAATTCTTTTTATCATCAACATTCTCAAGCCCACCGCAATGTGAGTTATACCCGCGCACTTTATCGTTCAACCCTGGCCGGAGCCCAACTTTTAGGGCTGGATCAGCACAGTGGAAACTTTGCCCCAGATAAGTTTTTCAATGCAGTGATTTTACCTTGCCAAAGAAGACAAGGCAGTGCTGAAGGGGCATTGCGCACTTTCTTTGATTCTTATCAAGGGGGCAGGGAGAGTTTTGACAGTGCTCCTTTAGCAGTTTTTTATCGCGGTCAAGAGCTATTCTTACAGAGCTAAAATGCTTACAGTAAGGTTGTAGTCAAAAAATTGTCATAATTAAAAAAAAATTTAAAAAAAAAAAATAGTGTTCGAAAAAGGTTGAATTTTAAAATTTTGTTTTTATCATTGAGTTAATTGATACTTTAACCAAAACGATTTCATCTGAAATGATGAAGTTAAAAATGGGTTTTTAACAACAAGGAGAAGACTATGTTAAAGAAAACAAAAGCTTCTGTTTTAGCATTCGGTATGCTACTAACAGCGAGCGCGTTTGCTCATCATCATGATGACATGAAGATCTCAGCAAACTTCGACATGAACTACACTCACTGGTCAAATGGTGGGAGTGGTAACTCTGGTGAGGCAATTCCCAACCACATGCACAACACCAATGCTAATGAGTTAAACATTCAATTAGCTGAAATTGCTCTTTCTGGTTCTCACAAGTCTTTAGACTATTGGGTTTCTTTTGATGCCGCTCAGTTATCAGCTGATGGCGAGTTTTCTAACTTCATCACAGAGGCTTATTTAACTCAAAATATCAATGATCAGTTCTCTGTGACTGCTGGTCGTTTCTATGGAAATTTAGGGTTTGAATCTATTCGTGCTAAAGACAACTGGAACTACTCTCGTTCTCTAGGATTTCAGTACAATCCGTTCTGGCACCAAGGGGTAGCTGCTAATTATGACAGTGGACAAGGCTTTGCAGCTTCAGTGTTTGCCTACAATGAGATCAACGGTGTTGATTCAGATACTGAACATAAATCATACAGCGTTCAG
The DNA here is from genome assembly GCA_007117175.1 of Bacteriovoracales bacterium. Lineage (GTDB taxonomy): Bacteria > Bdellovibrionota > Bacteriovoracia > Bacteriovoracales > Bacteriovoracaceae > SKGZ01. Next base: position 5,681 of record SKGZ01000291.1, read on the forward strand.
TTAAGCTATGCTCGTGATAATTTTGCTGCGACTTATAACTACTACACTCGTGGAGCTGGTGAGAGCTTTCAAGCGCAAGGAAATGATGGACTTGAGATTCATGATCTTTCTGTTCGTTATGACTTTAATGAGCAATTTTCTGCAGCTATTAACTACATCATGACTGAAGCTGCCGTGAATGGTGGCGATGATGCAGAGTGGAGTTCTCTTGCTGCTTACGTTCATTATCAAGCGAATGAGCGTTGGGACTTCAACCTTCGTTATGAGATGTTTGAAGCTGAAAACCTTGCAGCAACTGGTGCAGGAACTTTTGCTGATAATGTATTTTCTAGAAATGCTGCTTCTACTCAGACAACAGCCTTTACTAAAAACAAAATCAACAGCATCACTTTGACTGCAGGCTATGACCTCATGAATAACTCTAAGCTTATGCTTGAGTACAGAATGGACAAGTCTGATGAAGAGATCTGGGGTGATGAAGATGGTAACGCTGATGACAGCCAAAACACTATCGCATTGGCTTGGGTATTCAGTATCTAAGAAAGCTTAAAAGGATTTTAAGTGAAATGATAGAAGCGGATGGTTTGACCATCCGCTTTTTTTTTGCTTAAATTCGTCTTTGATTAAAAAATTCGGATGAACACTCAAAGGCAATTTCATGGATCAACAAACTAAA
>SKGZ01000028.1 GCA_007117175.1 Bacteriovoracales bacterium
ACAAGTACTTAATAAGGTGATTGAGCGAGCAGACTCACTGAGTAAAAAAGTTAGTCGCGGCGAAAAATAGTTTGACATGCCAAACAGTGCTACATAGGATAGCTATTATGTTTGTATGTTTATGCAAAGGTATTACTGATCAACAAATTGCCGACACTGTCAAGAATTCGAAAGGTGTGAGCTGCAAAGATATCTGTCAAAAGCTTAAGGTGGGATCAGATTGTGGTTGTTGTTTAAGTGAAGCGCAAAGCCTGATAGAGCAATTAGGTCATAAGCAAGAACGAGAGTCTCAAGTCCAGCAAACATCTCACAGTTAGTTTTGTCATCTTTTCTTTTTTTGTGTTATTCTTAGGCAAACAATTTCGGAGGTTTGTCTATGAAAGGTAAAAAAGTCATTATTGACGCACTCAATACAGTTTTGGCCAATGAGCTCACGGCCATTAATCAATATTTTTTGCATGCTCGCATGTTGGAAGATTGGGGCCTAGCTAAGCTTGGTAAATTGGAGTACGAAGCGTCCATTGATGAAATGAAGCATGCGGATCAATTGATTAAAAGGATTCTTTTTTTAGAGGGATTGCCTAATTTACAAAAGTTAAACAAGTTAAAAATTGGTCAAAATGTTAAAGAGGTGCTGGAGGCTGATTTATCTGTGGAGTATAAAGCAGTGCCAGAGTTGCAAAAATTTATTAAGCTTTGTGAAAAGGAAGCAGATTTTGTCACACGAGATCTTTTTGCTTCTATCTTACAATCAGAGGAAGGTCATATTGATTGGCTAGAAACTCAGCTGCATTTATTGACTAAACTTGGCGAGAAAAATTATATTCAATCGCAAGTTGATGCCGACACAGCTAACCACTAAATTATCAGCTGGATCGCTTATTTTTGCCCCCATGGAAGGGGTGACTCATCCACTTTACAGAAAAGTGATTGAGACTCTTTATCCTGAGTGGGATTTTCTGTGTGCAGACTTCTTAAGGATTCCTTCTCAGCAATGTTATCCTTTAAAACATATTCGCAAGCACTTTGGTAAAGATCAGCTGAGTGATGAAAAGGTTAAGGCCAAAACTATTTTGCAAATTCTAGGGCCTTTTCATGCCTATTTTCAACCGACTCTAGAGCAGTTAAGTGAGTTAGAGATTGATTGGATTGATCTCAATTTAGGATGTCCTGCCAATACTGTGAATAAAAGAGGAGGGGGAAGTGCACTTTTACAAGATCGATTGCAATTAGAAAAATTATTAACTTCCATTCGTAAGAATTATTCAGGAATTTTCACAGTTAAAACCCGCTTAGGCTATGAAAGTGAAGAGGGATTTGAGGATCTGATTAAAATGTATGAACAAGTGGGAGTGGATGCGATTACTATTCATGCTCGCACTAAACGTGATCAGTATCAAGGTCAGGCCAAGTGGGATTATATCGCTAAGGCGGTGAACTTAGTGAAAGTTCCTATTATAGGCAATGGGGATCTATGGACGGCGCAAGATGTGAAGCGCATGTTTGAACAAACCCAATGTCATTCTGTGATGTGTGCCAGAGGGGCATTAATGAATCCATGGTTGGCCAGAGATTATAAAGCGCCAGAAAAACAGGTCAGTGCTGAAAAACGATTAATGGAGATTGAAAAGTATTTTCAACAATTAGAAAAAGTCTTAGTGAGTGAAATTGATGATGAGAAAAAACGTTATCGATTTTACAAAGGTCTCTCACGCTATATTTTTGATCCCTTAAGTAATGGAGTTGAGTTGAAAAAAAAGGTTTTACAAGCTCAGAGTTTAGATCTTTTTTGGTCTTTACTAGCCGATCATTGCTTGCAATAACTCTTGCAGCGCGGGCTTCCAGTCTGGATACTGCCCTTGATGATTAAGTCCTCTGTACTGACGATTGGAAAGATAAATAAAACGAAAGTTTTGCTGGGGATTAAAAAGTAGTGTGCAACCAGTAAAGCCATGGTGACCATAGAGTTCAAAGGGTAATTTTATTTTGAGTTGTTCTGGGGATGAGGCAAATCCCAAGCTGTTATTGGCAATTTTTGTTTGTAGAAAAAGATTGAGTGTTTTGGCACTAATGAAGTCATTTTGGGTCCACAAATTCATCACGGCCAAGACTCCTTTGGTGCTGCCAAAGAGACCGGCATGAGGCGCAGCACCAGCGTAGAGGTGAAATGCATTGCCATCATTCACTTCACCCTGCAGACGATAATTGCGAAATTGTCTTGATTGATTGCTGCGAGCCTTTTCAAAAGGGTTTCCTATTGAAGTGGCAATCACTTGTGAGGGATCAGGGGGGTGATAGTAAAGGTCATTTCCGATTTCACTTTGAAAGATTTCATCTAGGTTCATTTGGTATAATTTTTCCAGAAAATCGCCCAAGATCATAAAGCCTAGATCAGAATAAAGTCTCATTTTTCCTGGAGGGTTTTGAAGTTTGAGTTCTTTTAAAAAGGCAATGATTTGTTTTTTGTCATGAAGTTGCAGATAGAGCGGCTGCCAAGCAGGTAATCCTGAGGTGTGAGTGAGCAGGTGCGAGAGATTCAATTGCGGAAAATCAGCATGATGATCTGTCAGCCGAATTCGACCTCTCTGCACATTAAGCATTAAAAGTGTAGTTGTACAAAGTACTTTGGTCAGCGAAGCCAGGTCATAAATGATATCTTGATCGTGATAGCAAAACTCTTGAGTTCCATGGGCAAGATAACAGCTTATATGACTGGGACCATGGACTTCGGTTAACAGGCTAGCTAGATATTTTTTAGTTAATTGGGCCCAAGATGACTTCATCAATAAAAATATATCATGGAGCAAGTTGATGCTCTAGAGAAATTGTAAATTTTAAAGCGGGCCATCCCATGGTAGAATAAAGAGCAAAATCAAATAAGGATTTCAATTATGAGTGACAGTAGAGAGCAAGCTCGTCGTCAGCAGGCATTAAATTATCATTCTCAAGGGCGCCCTGGGAAATCAGAAGTCATTCCCACCAAGCCCTGCTTGACCTCTCGAGACTTATCCATGGCCTATTCACCAGGAGTCGCCTATCCCTGCTTAGAAATTGAAAAAGATCCTGACTCTGCCTATCAGTACACTAATAAAGGAAATCTAGTAGGAGTCATTTCTAATGGAAGTGCTGTTTTAGGTTTGGGCAATATTGGAGCTTTGGCAGGAAAACCTGTGATGGAAGGAAAGGGGGTTCTGTTTAAGAGATTTGCTGATATTGATGTTTTTGATGTGGAGTTAAATGCCAACACCGTTGAAGAAATGGTGAGTGTGATTGAAAAACTTGAACCAACTTTTGGTGGAATTAACTTAGAAGACATTAAGGCTCCAGAGTGTTTTGAGGTGGAAAGGCAATTAAAAGAGAAAATGAAAATCCCTGTTTTTCATGATGATCAACACGGAACTGCGATTATTTGCGCCGCTGCTTTTGTCAATGCTTTGCAAGTGGCCAAGAAAAAGATAGAAAAAGTTAAAATTGTTTTCAGTGGCGCTGGAGCGGCCTCTCTGTCTTGCGCTCAACTTTTTCTTAAGTTAGGAGTTCCTAAGAAAAATATTCTTATTTGTGATTCGAAAGGTGTCATTTACCAAGGAAGAACGGAGGGAATGAATCAGTATAAAGAAGAGTTTGCCAACGAGACTGCTTTGCGAACGATGGAAGAAGCACTCAAGGGAGCGGATGCATTTATTGGCTGTTCCTTTAAGGGGGTGGTCAGTCCACAAATGGTGGCAAGTATGGCCAAGAATCCTATTATTTTTGCTATGGCCAATCCTGATCCAGAAATCACTCCAGAAGAAGTTGCGCAAGTTCGCAATGATGCGATTATGGCCACTGGCCGAAGTGATTATCCCAATCAAGTGAATAATGTTTTAGGTTTTCCCTTCATTTTTAGAGGTGCTCTGGATGTACGAGCTCACTGCATTAATGAAGAGATGAAATTAGCGGCAGTCTATGCACTAGCCAATTTAGCCAAAGAAATCGTTCCTGAGGAAGTGCAACAAGCCTATGGGGGAAGTGATTTTTGCTTTGGTCGAGATTACTTAATCCCAAAGCCCTTTGATAAAAGAATCTTAACCACCGTTGCTCCCGCGGTAGCTAAAGCAGCAGTGGAAAGTGGAGCTTCTAGTTATAAAGATTTTGATTGGCAGCGCTACCCTGAGATACTTGAGAGTCGATTAGGGCAGGGAGCCTCCTTTATGCGCTCAATTCGCTCTCGTTTACCCCGTAAGGAGCGCTCTAAAATTCTATTCACCGAAGCCACCAATGCTAAGATTTTACACGCTATTTCTATTGTGAATGATGAGAAGATGATTGAAGCTCAATTGATAGGCAATTGCAAAGAAATTCAACAGAAGATGACCACTCTTGGATTAGAGCATCTGCTTAATCTTGATATTATAGAACCGATGAAAAGCCCTTATTATCAGGATTACGTGCAAAGTTTTATGGACTTAAGACAGCGTAAAGGCGTGACCTCGGCCTTGGCCAAGGAGGCCATGCTGCGATCGAATTACTTTGGTGCCATGATGGTCAAAAAAGGTCAAGCTGACGGTTTAGTCACTGGTATTGATTCCACCTATGCAGAAGCCTTTAAGCCTATTATGAGAGTGGTGGGAGAGTCGCAAAGTAATTTGGCATCTGGAGTGATGGTTTTGATTTTTAAATCAAAGATCTTATTTTTAGCCGATTGCACCGCTCAGACTGATCCTGGCGAAAAAGAATTAGTACAGATTGCAGAAAACACTATCCAGCTCTACCAGCAATTAATGCAATCAGCTCCTCGAGTAGCCTTTCTCAGTTATTCTTGCTTTGGCTCTAATCGCACCGCTTCTTCTTCTAAAATGTCGCGTGCTGCGAACTTACTAAGAGAAAGACATAGTGATTTACAAATTGATGGTGAGTTACAAGCAGATGTAGCGGTCAATGAAAACTTATTGAAGAGTTTATATCCCTTTAATCAATTGCAAGGTCCTGCTGATGTTTTGATCTTTCCCGACTTGAATTCAGCTAATATTGCTTATAAATTGCTCATTCAACTAGGCGGAGCCACTCCCATTGGGCCGATTCTCACTCCATTAGATTATCCTATTAATATTATTCAAAGAACGGCTACCGTCAGCGAGGTGGTCAATATGACTTTACTGACAGCTATGGTTGCACAAAGAAAAAAAGGAGCCACTCATGATTGAAATACTTAATAATAGTCCAGCCCCGGCTGCCGTGGGAACTTATTCTCAAGGAGCCAAAGTAGATGGTTGGTATTTTTTTTCTGGCCAAATAGGATTAGATCCTCAAAGTATGGAGTTAGCTCAAGGGTTTTCGGCCCAACTCGATCGCATTTTAAAGAATATTGATCTGTTGCTTGAAAGTCATCAGCTTAAAAGAAGTGATATTTTAAAAACCACTATTTTTCTGACGGATCTGAATGATTTTTCCCAAGTCAATGAAGCTTACCAAGAGTTCTTTCAGGCTCCTTATCCAGCTCGTTCGACTGTTGAGGTGAGTGCCTTACCTAAAGGTGCACTGGTCGAAATTGAAGTGATTGCTTATCAAAAATGAAACGAGAATATGTTTTTGAAACCTCGCAAACCCGCAACCGCAGAAGAAAATTTGCGATTCTCTCCTTCTTGTTCTTTATTTTCTTTTTTGCAACTCTCTCATTTTTGTACCTAATGATCCAGCCACAAATTCTCAACGAGCAATCAGCTGCAGCTTATACTGATCATTCTCCTGACTTAATTGCCATCTTTACAGGCGATCGCAAGCGTTTAGACCAGGCTTTTGAATTAGCTAAACAGCATCCCCTAAGTCCACTATTGATCTCTGGAGTTTACTCTAAAAATACAGTGAATCTATTGCTTTCTAAGGTTACTAACCAAGAAGAGCAATCTTATTTTGATGAAAGATTAATTGAATTAGATTATAAGGCCCGCAATACCTTCGAAAATGTTTTAATGACCTTGATGTATATCCAGGAGAACCCGCATATTAGAAATATTTTGGTGGTCTCCAGTGATTATCACTTGGCCCGCATTCGATTTCTTTTTTACGCCCTGAACTATCAAAATCTCGATTTGGATGTACAGTATCACGGAGTTCGCAGTCACCAGAGTACTTGGCAAAATTGGAAATTAACCTTTAAGGAATTACTAAAGTTTTATCGCAGCATTCCCTTAGTTTTTCTGGAAGATGAAAATCGCACTAGTCCAAGATCTTACAGTTCACCGTGACATCTTGACTTTCATGTAACCCCATATCTGCCACTTTAAGAATTCCTTGAAATGTTTTTTGTCCAGCTTGGC
>SKGZ01000276.1 GCA_007117175.1 Bacteriovoracales bacterium
ATGGTGCATAAAGAGGGTGCTTAAACAAAAAAAAGCTGCCTGACGAACTAAATTCAACCAGGCAGCCACAATAAAAAGAAGCTAGTTCTTGATTTTGGGGTTTTTGAGCAAAAACCCCAAAATATTCAATAGTAAAATTTTACTCAAATTCTCCAATTCGGGAATACTTAGCGATGCGTTCTTGCAAAAGTTGCTCAATAGGCTTTTTTTGCAAATTTTTAAGTTCTTGCAAGATAGCAGATTTCACTGCTTCATAAGCCTCCACCGGATTTTGGTGTGCACCTCCTTTAGGCTCTTGAATGATATCGTCAATAATCCCGTGGCCTTTCAGTTTTTCAGCCGTAAGCTGTAAGGCTTTAGCGGCCTCTTTTTTGTAGTCCCAACTTCTCCAAAGAATGGAGGAGCAAGATTCCGGAGAAATGACCGAAAACCAGGTAAATTCCATCATCAAAAGTCGGTCTCCCAATCCAATGCCTAACGCACCTCCTGAAGCACCTTCACCAATAACGATGCAAATAATAGGGACTTTCAGTTTGGCCATTTCAAGCAAATTTCTGGCAATGGCTTCTCCCTGCCCTCTCTCTTCTGCCTCTAGTCCGGGGAATGCACCGGGGGTATCAATCAATGTAACTATCGGTCGGTTGAATTTTTCAGCCAATTTCATCAGTCGAAGGGCTTTTCTATAGCCTTCCGGGTTGGGCATGCCAAAGTTTCGGTACTGACGCTCTTTGGTATTTCTTCCCTTTTGTTGACCAATAAACATCATCGTTTGGCCATTAACTCTTCCAAAGCCACCAATCATGGCCTTGTCATCTTTAACATTACGGTCTCCGTGGAGTTCCACAAAGTCTTCGGCAATATAGCGAATGTAGTCCAAAGAGTAAGGGCGATCCGGATGTCTGGATATTTCTACTTTTTGCCAATCTGTTAAATTTTTAAAAAGGTCTGTGCTGAAAAAATAAAGTTGACAAAGTGGCCGCTTGCTGGGCAGTCGACCACACAATAACTTTCGGGCTCGTTTTTCAGTTGCTTCAAAACTTTTCCAAGATAGATAAGGTAGCCAAAACTTGGAAGCATATTAATCAATGCTCGAAAGAATTGTGCTTTTAAAATCCACTGAGTTAAAGTTTGGGAGTAGATTTTATCTTGTATGTACTCGCCAAGGCACTGCTGAAGGTTCAGTTCATCGGGGTCATGGTGATTGCCTTCATCAAGCCTAGCGCTTTTTATTTTATAATAAATGACTTTGTGCTTATTTTTTTTTAAAAATAAGCAGTAAGCTTGCGCACAGCTGCTCTTGCCGACTCCCCCCTTGCCAGTAAAAAGATTAAGGCGGGCAAGTGGTTTCATTTAAAAGGCAAACATTCCCGTCATCATTAGTTTGAGATAATAACCTCTTACGCTGGGCTGGGTTTCCTGTTTGACCTTAAAGGGCACGTGAAGAATGGACAAAAAACCAAAATGAAAGCGATCGTTTAACTTTAAATCGATTCCTGCTCCGGCATTTGCTCCTAAAACAATTCGTGACTGACTGTCTAAAAAATCATTGCCAACTTGTCTTCTTAACCTGGGACGATAAAAACCGAGACCACCCATCACATAGGGGGCAAAGGAGTCAAAATCAAATAACCTTGCCTTGATATCAAAGGCTAAACCTTGCGTTTTGACATGCTGAGGGCCTCTGTCCAATGTGGCTTGGTGGTAGTTGATGACGAAGTCAAAAGAGTAACTAGCAGCGTAGGCATAGAAAAAATCAAAAGTGAGTTCATCTTGACCGTTGCGCTTAAACTTTCCCATCGGAAAGGTTTGCCCCAGTCCCAGACCAACCCAATGCTTACGAAAAAAATCCTTTTGGCCAGACTTCTCTTGAGTCTCTACAGGGGAGGATGTTTCTGCTTCACTCTTTGCTTAATTTGCAAATGTTAGTGCACTTAAGCCGAGACATAAAGTAAGAGACTGCAAGATGAACTTGCAATCTCTGTATAAAAAAAAAAAGGGGTTTCTCACTGTTGCTCCAGGGTAGGTTTTTAAACTTTCCCTGAAAATCTTAATTCAAAGTGTTTGGAGTTTCAAATGTCTCTAGGTTTGGTCTTTGAGACAAATTGTTATTATTAAAATTATTCTCTTCTTCTAACACTTCTGCCATTTTCTCCTCGAGTGAGTGGTTGGCTATATTAAGTTTAGCCTCAAGACTTTTGATATACCCTGTTAAAACACCGGATTCTGAGCGAATGACACGCTTAAGCATTTCCGTGTTTTCTATTTTATTAAACTTTTTTTCTTGATCAAACAGCAATTGAATTTGGGTAGAGTAAGTAATATCTTTTTTGGTTTTATTGTCCAAAACCTTGATTTCATTGCCATCGCGAATAATCTCTGCAATTTCTTCTAGCGTGACATAACAACTCTTGTGAGTGTCGTAGAGTTTTCTGTTTTGATACCTCTTAATAATTCTTGGACTTTTCATTTTTTCCCCTTTTAAAAACGTTAATATTAGTTTCCTTTTATTTAGATTAACTACTTCTTTATTGACGACTGCCATCAATAAAAAAGAGGTAATCTTTTTTCTGTTTTGACACTTACCAGTAAATGCTCTGTGTTGTCAATGGAGTAGACAGTATTGGGTATTTTTTACATAAGATGTAAGTAATTGAAAAGATTGAGCTTTTGACTTGGCTAGGCATCTTTTACAGCTTGAGATCAATTGATCAGGCCATTTTTTCAGCTGTCGATAAGCTGAATATGCAGTCTGCTCTTTTATGGACAGTTATTTTCATCTTGTTATCGTCTTGTGCATCAAGACCCAGTCAATCTCCTAGCTCACAGAGTCGACCATCTTTTAAAAGTGTTAATTATCAGTGGAGGCAATTGTACTTCCAAGCGCTTGAGGCAGAAAAAAGTGGTGATTTTGCCCGTGCAGCCAGTGATTTGCAAAAACTAGTCAATAATCAAATCATTGATGATGCAATCATGATGCGCTTAACCTTTAATTTAGTTCGCATAGGTGAGATTGAAAAAGCAACAGGTGTTTTGCAAAGCTGGTTAGCACAAGGAGAAACTCAGATGCGTTCTCCTGCGGCACTGGTGTATGGAAGCTTATTGCTCTCTTTAGATCAGTCGGAAAAAGCAGAGAATTTCTTCTGGCAAGAAATAAGGACAACTTCAGTGGGGCAGATTAAAGATGTCTGCTTAAAACTAACTCAGTTGTATCGACAAAAAGACAATGAAGAAAAATTAAAAGAGGTCATTGCTCTTTGTTCACAAAGAGATCGTAAAAATCAACTCAACTATCAATGGGAATTTGCCACATGGCTTTTTCAAAATCAAAAATATTCACAAGCTGAAAAGGTTTTATCCAGCATCTATGACAGTGAGCCTCAAAAACATTCCGCCGCATTAGTTTTAATGGCCGAAATTTGGCAATTAACGGATCGAAAGGATTTGATCTTAGGTGCATATGAGAAACACTACCAGAAGTTTACCAAAGATCTTAAAATTGCAGGGAAGTTGGCTGATCTTTATTTAGCCAATCAAGATTACCAAAAAGCAGTTCCAGTGATGGAGCAAATTGCTGATTATGGTCCTTATGATATGCAATTACTGTTTCGTTTAAGTGGGCTTTATATACAATTAGCAAATTATTCTGCAGCCATAGAAGTTCTCAATCGATTATTAGAAAAAAATCATCAACATCACGATCGAATTCATTGGACACTGGCTACAGTCTATCAGCAAAGAAATGATTCAACATCAGCTCTGCGCCATTTGCAGGCCATTGAGCCTGAAAGTGAATTTTATTTGCACGCCCAAGAGCAAATGGTCAAAACCTATCTGAAACTGGCAGTCAGTGATCCCAAGTGGGAGAAGTTTGCTGAGCAGTCGATTGCATCTTTAACAAAAGAACCTCATTTATTTTTTTCGGCTCAATTGAATTTAGCACTGTATTATTATGAGCAGAAAAATGAAGTGGATGATGCCATTGTGGCATTAGAAAAGATTGAAAAGAGTGAGTTGTTTACACTGAATCATAGGTTATTTTTGGCAAGTCTTTATGATCAGAATCAAGATTATCAAAAATTTGATGCATTAATGAAGCCTGCTCTCAAGGCTGATCCTCATAATCCAGAGGTCCTTAATCTCATTGGGTATTCTCATTTAGAAAGAGAGGATGGGGATCTGATATTAGCAGGTCGATACCTCGCACTAGCTTATTCTTTAAGCCCAGAGAGTGCTCATATTCAAGATTCTTGGGGCTGGTATCTTTATAAAAAGGGCAAGCTCAGTGAAGCTTTAGCTCTGTTAGAACAAGCTAATCAAGCGCTGCCTCAAGATGCTGTTGTGAGTTTACATTTAGCCCAGGTTTTGCAAGACTTGTCTAAGACCTCTAGGGCAAAATCAGTCTTGCAGAAGAGTTTAACCACGGTGCAAAGTAGTTATGATCAACAGAGAATTTTGGATCAATTGCAAAAGATTGAAAAGCGCCAGCCGGCCAATCGCTAGTTATTTTTTACTCATATTCTTTTTTTCTTGCGCCAGCACTCAACCGAAGCTAGAAGAAGTCACGGAAAAACAAATGGTAGAGTTTCAGCAAGGCCAATGTTTTTCCAGTGAGGGCAAGGGGAAATACCAAAGTCATCAAGAAGAGCAGTCTTTTTCTTACGAGAATCAATTGACTCATGAGCGTTGGTTATTTTTGATTGATGTTTTTTTGCACGGGGAGGAATACTTACTCATAGAGAACCAGGAACTCAAAGGCTCTCTTTCTCAGCTGCAGCATGGCTTTTCTGTTGAGCAGTTAATGGCCTTTCATAGAGAGTTTGTTGATTTCAAAGATTTTTGGCAAAAAGAAAGTAGGGAAATTTTTCAATCTTGTCGCATGAATCAAAACAAAACAAGCTGTCTTTTGCAGCGTCAATCCTGGAAGGGCATTTTTCAATCTCACCAGGTGATTTTCCAATATCAAGCTGATCAAAATCAAATTTTGACTTGGAGGTTCAAGACTGTCTCTGCCAGGCAACAGCAAATTACTTTTAAAAGTCGGAGTCAAATGAGCACCATCACTCTTTATCCCAAGCGCTGTTTATAATAAAAACTGACAAGAATACTCAAAGGACTCTTTGCACTTGTGATCATTGCCAGCAAAGTGTTAGAATTTGATGAGTTAACTTTTTGATTTCATTAATTTTTATTGAATATCTATTTGAGGGGGTCCGGTGAAGAAAACAAGATTCGGTTACTTATTTTTATTAATGGGTTTGTTCATTGCTTGCACATCAGATCGAGATGGCGACAGCTTGGTGATTAATCTGACAGTGCCGGCAAAAGTCAAAGGATTTGATCCCATTTTTGCCGATGATCTTTATTCAGGATCTGAAATCTCTCGGGTTTATGAGGGCCTTTTACAGTATCACTACCTCAAGAGACCATACGAATTAGTTCCCAATCTTGCTGAATCCATGCCTGAGGTGAGTGCTGATTTTAAAACTTATACTTTTAAAATTAAAAAAGGGGTGTTCTTTCAAGACAATGAATGCTTTGAAGGGGGCAAGGGTCGAGAGCTTAAGGCCCATGACATAGTCTATAGTATTAAGAGATTGGCTGATCCTAAATTGCAAGCTGCGGGTTGGTGGATTATTGATGGTAAAATTGAGGGACTGAATGAGTGGCGAAAAAATAATTCCCAGGCACAGCAAGTTGATTATGAGCAAGAGATTGCTGGGCTAAAGGCTTTGGATGATTACACCGTTCAGTTTAAACTCACTCAGGCTTACCCCCAGTTTCTCTATGCTCTGGCCATGCCCTTTACTTTTGCAGTGGCAAAAGAGGCAGTGGAACATTACGGAACACAATTTCTCAATCATCCAGTGGGAACTGGTCCTTTTATGACTGATCGCTTTAAGCAGAGTAATACCATTAGCTACCATAAGAATCCTACTTACAGAGAAGAGCTTTACCCCTCAGAGGGCGGTGATAATCCTGAGCTTTTAGCTGATAAAGGTAAGAGATTACCTTTGGTGGATAAAATTGTGGTCAATATTATCACTGAAGATAATCCTCGATGGTTAGGATTTCTCAAAGGAAAATATGATTTTGTGAGCATTCCTAAAGATAATTTTTCTCAGGTGATTGACTCCAGTGGAGAGCTCAATCCTGATTACAAAAAGAAAGGCATTGTAGAAG
>SKGZ01000227.1 GCA_007117175.1 Bacteriovoracales bacterium
TCCAAATTATCCACCCTGTTGATCCACCTTTAAGAATTCCCTCTCGAAGATAGGAGTAGACCTTAATGAAAAAATATGTTTTAGCCATTGACCAAGGGACCACAAGCTCGCGAGCAATGATTTTTGAGCTAGATAATCTACATATGGTTCAATCGGCTAGTGAGGAATATCCTCAAATTTACCCCAAGGCCGGCTGGGTTGAACACAATCTCAATGATATTTGGGATACGGTCAATCGTTCCATCGAGCGCTGCTTTAAAAAAAGTAATCTCAATCCCAAGCATATTGCGGCAATTGGCATTACCAATCAACGAGAAACCACCTGTGCCTTTGACGCTAGTGGAACACCTCTACACAATGCACTAGTTTGGCAAGATCGACGCACCAGTGATTATTGTCTTAAGCGCCGTGATGAGTATGGATCTTTAAAGAAAATAACTGGCTTGCCGTTGGATTCATATTTTTCAGCCTCTAAAATTCGCTGGCTACTGGATCACAGTGATGCTGTTCAGGCTGCACTCAATGATAATGAATTACGGGTGGGAACCATTGATAGTTATCTCATTTACCGCTTAAGTGGAGGGCGGTCATTTGTCAGTGATTTATCCAATGCTTCTCGAACATTGCTACTTAATTTAAAAACAGGACAATGGGACGATGAGTTACTTCGCTTTTTTGATATTCCAGTTGAGATACTGGCCAAACCTTGTGCTAGCTTTGGAGATTTAGGCCGAACTTCTGGTCATTGTTTTTTACCCGATGGGATCCCTATCAGCTGTGCTCTGGGTGACCAACAATCTGCTCTGTTTGGACAGAGTTGTATTGAGGCTGGTGAGTTAAAGTGCACCTATGGAACGGGAGCTTTTGCTCTGCTCAACACAGGAGAGCATTTACAAGATTCACCAAATGGACTTTTAAGTACAATTGCTTACCAAGATCAGTCTGGTCATATTCGTTACGCACTAGAAGGATCTTCTTATATCGCTGGTGCAGCTGTGCAATGGCTACGTGATGAGTTAAAAATAATTAAACAAAGTTCAGAAGTTGAAGATTTGGCTATTAAGATCAAAGATAAGCAGCAGGTCAGTGACACGCTTTTTATGCCATTCTTTTCCGGCATGGCAAGTCCCTACTGGGATGACCAGGTCAAGGGTGCCATTGTAGGGCTTAATAGAGGAGTTAGCCGAGAGCATTTAGCCTACTGCTGCTTAGAAGGTATTGCACTTAGTATCTATGATCTGATTCAAACTATGCAAAAGGATCTTAAACAACCACTGAGTGCACTTTCAGTAGATGGGGGGGCTACGGTTAATAATACACTGATGCAAATGCAGGCTAATTTTCTAGACATGCCCATTCAAAGACCCGGCTTTATTGAAACTACTGTTTTTGGGGCTGCCTTTGGAGCAAAGGTTGGATTAGGTGAGGCCCGAATTGAACAGGCCAGGGATTATCAAAAGATTGAAAGGGAGTTTAAACCAGACAAGGATCTAAAATACGAGAAAAGAAAAATTCAACTCTGGGATTTGTGGTGTCAAACTCTTTTAGATCAATCTAAAAAAGCTCGTAATCTCTAAGATCACTAATTTTTTCAACCCCTATCACCTCTAGGTTAAGTTCAGCCAAAATTTTAGGATCCATCCTTTTACTAGTAACCACTCTTTCATATTGCAAAAGATCCACTTCTTTTAAAATGATATTGGCCATGGGAATTTTTCTAATCTCGCCTGTTAAACCAACTTCGCCTAGAAACAAGGTCTTCTCATTTAATGGTTTCTTGTAATAAGAACTCAAAAGTGAAGCGATCACACTCAGATCTGAATCTCTTTGAGTGAGCTTCAGCCCCCCGACCACGTTCACGTAAATATCTTGATAGAAAAGAGGTAGTTCATAGTATTTTTCAATCACTGCCACCAACATGGCCAGGCGATTTTGGTCAATTCCGTGAGTGGTTCTCCTGCCATTGCCAAATTTATTCTCCACCACCAGTGCTTGAATTTCTACAAACAAAGGCCTTGTTCCCTCTAGCACACAACTTAAGGAGCGTCCAAAGGCTCCATCAAAACTTTTTTCAATAAAGTATTGAGAAGGATTGTGAACTTCTCGCAGTCCATCTTCTTGCATCTCAAAAATCCCTACCTCGTGTGTATTACCAAAACGGTTTTTTAGAACACGCAACAAGCGATAGTAATTGTATTGATCTCCCTCAAAGTAAACCACCCCATCCACCATATGTTCTAAAACTTTTGGACCGGAAATATTTCCATCCTTGGTGACATGCCCAATAATAAAGCTGGTGATCCCCTGTGACTTAGCGCAATTCATCAACTCGTAGGTCACCTCTCTGATCTGAGTGACTGTCCCCGCAGCTGATGGTATAGACTCTGAAGCGGTAGTCTGAATTGAATCTACCACCAAAAAATCTGGAGACAATTTATTGATCTGCTCTGCAATTTTTTCCCAACACGTTTGGTGCAAAATATAGAAATTATCTCCCCTCACACCCAAGCGCTGGGAACGCTGAGCAATTTGTGACTCACTTTCTTCCCCACTCACATAAAGAATTTTCCACTCAGGTTTTTCTCTAGTGATCTTGCCACACACTTCCATTAAGAGAGTGGACTTACCAATTCCCGGCTCACCACCAATAAGGTTTAAAGAACCCAAAGTAATGCCCCCTCCCATCACCCGATCAAACTCAGCAATTCCAGTTTTGAGTCGCTCAACCTTATCCAACCTTATCTCTTCAATCTTCTTGGGCTTATTGTTTTCTAGCGCCTTCACCCTACTCTGTTGAACAGAGTTCCCCCCTTTGCTGGCCAGAACACTTACCTCCTCATAGCTATTCCACATTTCACACTCAACACACTTTCCAACCCACTTAGCACTTTGATGACCACAGTGTTGGCACTCATAGATTGTCTTTGTTTTTGCCATTGCCTCTCCGCTCTTATTTTTTTATTAGGCTCATCAATTGTTCTTCAGTAATAATTTTTACACCTAACTCCATCGCTTTCTTATACTTAGATGATTGACTCTGCTGCTCATTGGTCACCAAGTAATTTGTCTTACTATTCACCCCACTTTGTATACTACCCCCACAATTTTTAATTTCTTTTTCCACTTCTGATCTTTTTTGACTCAGAGCCCCGGTAATACAAAAACTTTCTCCCTGTAAGGCTTGCCCCTGCTCAATCTCTTTTTGCTCAAAGTCCTCCACCACAAAACCAAGTTGCATTAATTGCTCAATCAATACCTTCTTGCTTGCTAGTGAGTTCACAAAGGCGCGAGCTGACTTTTCGGCAAAACCTTCCACCTGCATTAAGTCTTGTTCACTCATGGCCAAAATGCTTTTAAGAGTTGGGTAGCCACTGCTGACAATTTTCTCACACTTATTAATCCCACCGCCCTCAAGCCCCAGACTGGCCAAGAACTTAATCAATCCTACTCTCTTGCTTTTTTGTATGCTCTCTATGATCACATTGGCCAGTCTTTTCTGGTAGCCCTCAAGTGCCAGCAACTGCTCACTGCTCAGTAAGTACAGACTCTTAATATCGCTCACCAAACCTTCTTCTATGAGATCTGCTAAGCGCTTATGACTCAGATTTTCAATTCCAATTTTTTTCACAAAGTATAATATTTCCTCACTACTTTTGGCCGGGCACTTTGTATTCATACATTTCAGCCAAATTGCCTGTTGCATTAGCTTCTGTTTACAACTGGGGCAACTCTCAGGGATCTTAACTTCTCGCTTACTACTTTTCACCACTTTTAAAAACTTGGGAATCACCTCTCCTGAACGAATAATCTCAATCTCATCTCCACTCTTAAGGGCATACTGTTTCACTACTCCCATATTATGAAGAGTGACACGACTCACCATTGCCTGACTCAATTCAACAGGCGCCACTCGCGCCACTGGAGTGCACACCCCATTGCGAGATACATTCCACTCAATTTGTTCAATTTTAGTCACCCGTGACTCTCCCTTAAATTTATAAGCGATTCGATAGCGAGGGTGGTGCGCTGTTGCTCCCCTCTGCTCATGCAGTCTTAAATCATCAAGACTAAAAACCAGGCCATCAATTAAGTAATCGCCACTCATCATAAATTTTTGCGCCACTGCAATCACTTTTTCAATCTCTGCTTCACTTTCACACTCAAAATTTTCAGTTATGAAAAATCCTTCTTGCTTAAGCCTTGAAATTTTCTCCCTCTCCCACTTTAATCCAAGCTTTCCAATCAAATCAAAAGCAAAAAAATCTAAATAACGACAAAGATAAAAATGATTCTTTCTGCCCAGTAAACCCGCCACAATATTCCGCTGAGCTGAGGGTAGCGCTAACTCCGCCTCCTCCATTGCCATCAACAAATCTTGAAAGCCTTGAGAGGAGCAATAAATTTCACCTCGGACCTCACAATCAATCTCATTTTTCAGTAATTTAGGAACACTGCCAATGTACAACGCCTTATCTGTCACATCTTCACCAAAGGATCCATCTCCTCTAGTTTTTGCTTGAACGAGTTTGCCCTTTTTATAAATTAACGAACAGCTGGTGCCATCAATTTTTAACTGCGCCAGCAATCGCTCCCCTTTGGCCCATTTCACTAGCTCTGATTGCAGATAGGTTTTTTCCAAAGAGAGCATTTTACTCTCATGGGCTACTTTTTTTCCGTCGACCCGCGCCCCCACTAATTGTAAAATTGGATGCTGAGGGGAAACAGTCTTTAATTCATCTTCTAATAAATCATACTCGTAGTCTGAAATGACTGGTTCGCCGCGATAATAAAGCTCTCGATGCCGCAAAATTTGCTGTACTAACTCATTCACTTTTGACTTGGACATAGGCCAATTATCACGATCTAGAACTGATAAGACAAGCCCATCTTAAGACCTGTTGAACGATACTCAATGGAACTAAAATCAGAGCCGCTTAAATTTGCCTTGCTCTCCTCGAAGGTGAGTCCACTCAATAAACTCAGCTGATTGGTCCACTGATACAGGCCTACAATATCAATATTAAGCAAAGAAACAGAGCGAGCTGAGCCCAAAATTGATCCACTGCTATAACTTGCCAGTGGTGCCAGCTCTGCTTTAAGCTGCATTCGCAGTTTAGGCATCAGTGGAGTGTCAAAGCGAGTTCCCGCATAAAATCCATTAAATCGAGAACGCTCAAACCCACTTCCTACAACCTCATCCACATTATATTGTAAATTTAGCCATCCTCCATAAAACTCTAACCGCGGGCCAAAAAAATATCCCATTGGCAAAAAGCGATACCCTCCACCAACTCTTGTTTGCGTTATGGTCGCACTCACAGAACTCACACTCAAATTAGAACTTTCTGACCCCAAACTTCCAATTCCATGACGAAGCTCACCAATAGCAAAGTAATTGCGGGTAATCCAAACCTCGGCAGAGCCATCAAAGCCAGCCATTAACCCACTTGCTTTATAGGCATCCCCACCGCTTCTAGGAACAGTCCTAGTGGCTTGATCTCTAGCAAACAAACCGACAGTCAGAACGCCTAGTGAACCGATTTTATCCACCACCTCTTCTTGGTCTGTAACAGGAGATCCTTGTTTGCCATCAATCACCTTCACCCAATCACCCTCTGCAATCTTTTTGTCCCCCACATATTCACTTAAAACAATAACCGCTTGATTAGCCCCTGAATTTTGAACGCTGCCTTTGGCCAGTAATTCTGTTTCATAATTGACAACTGATCTTAAAAGAGGGTGCCGTTCAATGCCAACAACCTTAACAACTTCAATGAACTGTGATTTTTCTAATTGAAGACTCACTCCTAAATCTACTGTCGCTCTATTTCCCACCAAACTTGTAATCAGGCCATCGTAGGGAATTGACTCAAAATAATCTCTTAAAAATTCTCTTATAGAACTTACAATTTCTGCTGAACCTGGTTCTCTCATTACTCTTTCTTTAACATTAAGCAAACTCGCATCCATTCCATTATAAATTTTTACTATTAACCTGGTCTTCTTTTCATCTTCATCCAAGTGTACTCTTAAAATTGAGCCAACCTTCAATCGCTCACCCACCACCTTAAGTAATTCTACATTATCAAGATACTCACCTAACCGATCTCGATACTGGGAAAAAACTGAAACAAGTTGGGA
>SKGZ01000252.1 GCA_007117175.1 Bacteriovoracales bacterium
GTGATAGCCGATGGAGTTAAAGAACCCTTCATCCACTCGATTTTGGCTAAAACTAGGGTACATGGTATTTCCTAGTGGGCGAAAAGAAAGACCTCCATTATCGGCAGTGTCCACTTGGCGAAACTGAGTCACATAGAGTTGCTCCCTGGCCGCAACGGGGTCAGAAAAATAGCGAAAATTCACTGGGCATTGGTTTTCTTTATTAACTCCGTATAGACTAATGTACTCATTAAAATTTTTCAGTCCCGAGTGTGTTGAGTTTTGATTAAGATCATTATGAGCGTGAATAAAGCCCATAATATGGCCTAACTCATGGACTAATGGTGTCCAATTATCATTGCGATGGGAGTGACGATACTCCACCATCAGCACTGATTCCTGCTGTTGAGCAAAGGCCCAAATCCAAGCTGCGCCGGCACAGCCTTGAATATTATTGACAAAAACCACCACAACTTCACCATTGCTACCGTATTTATCAGTGAGTGCATTCATGGCATTGAGATCACAAGCGCTGACATTCCAAAATAGAAAGTCTTCTTCTACAATTGACTCATTCAATTCAAATTCAATATGCTGATGCTGATCAACCTCACTGCGAAAGGCCTGATTGATTTTGCTCAGTGCCAGCTCTGCATCTGAGTTAGCATCTTGAGTGTTGCTAAATGGATGGGCATTGATAAAAACCATCTTAATGGGAACCTTTCGGTTTAAATAATCGCTGCCACCTTGGATTGGCCGTCCGTAGACATGCTGGAAATCACTGTCAAATTCGGGGATGATCGGTGCACTGAAAATGGCCTCATCTAATTTGGAGGTTTTCTGCTCGATACAGCTGAGTAGCAGGAGAGTTGTGGAGAGTATGAGTTTTTTCATAGTCCTTTTAAATCACTTCATTTCTTCCGCTCACAATATCAATTTCAGCAAAATCGATCATATCTTGTTCATTTAATTGCTCGGCTACGGTAAAAATATGATCGATATCTTTTGCCTTGAAAAAATAAAGTCCAGCTAGCTGATTTAATTCTCTAAATTCAAGATTATACTCCAAAGAGATTTTTTGAGCGCCACTTGAAGTGACCGATTGAGATTGGGGTTTGACCACCATAACCCCTGTCACAATAACTGGATGAGAGGTGTTGGCGTCAATCATTAATTTAGGATAAGTGGATTTAGTCTGACTGTTTTTGGGCTCAAAAATAGTGTGGCCATAGAGGCTCTCTATTTTTTTGCCTAAGCTTGGATCAAATTCAGAGTCTGGGACAGTGACATACTTTGAGCTGGGATAGTAGTTTAGATTTTGGTAACTCAAGACGCGATCTTCAATAAAGTATTTTTTGATTTGTTCCTTGATAAGTAGATCTCCTCCTGACATGCGTCGATACTCAATTCTTTCTTCATACTCATTATAGACTTCTTCATCCTCGCTATTATTGTCAGGGTCTTGATCTTGAGTATTAGCAACTTTTCTGTCTGCTTGAGAGGAAGTCTTTTTGATAGGTTTATTTCCATCCTGAGGGGAGAGTTGATCCTTGCGATCCTTTTGCATGGCAAAACCCTGAGGGTTGGCTTGATCATTGGACTGTGATGGTGAATGATGATAGAAGAAATAGATAGAAAAGAAAGCGATCATAAATGCTGTTATTATTGTTGTTATTTTTTTCATTTGATCAACTCCTCGTGTCCTTTATCTTATTTATCTTCTTAGATTTACTTTTGCGGTAGAGTCTGTGTATTACTCCAACCATAAATCTCCATTCTTACTTCAGAAAAGTTTGAAGTACCGTTACGCATACAGGTCTTGAACTTCCATGTTCCTCGAGCATTCACTCCAAAGCCTTGCATAGACTTAAAATAATGACTTCCTGCGGTGAGGGATCTCTGTGAATATGCAGAACTTGATCTGACTTCATCGAAAACTATTAAGGAAGTAAGCGTATTTGGATTCACCACTTGTGCCCAAGGATTGTCTGGCATTTTCATAGTGACATCAAAGTCTCTGACAAAACTATTGGCTCCGTTATTTGTACCGCTAATATCAAAGCTTAGATCCAGTGAGTAAATTTGAAAATCATGTGGAACTTCCATTGTTATTGTTTGACATTGACTGGTAGTAGCTAAACCAGATCCGGAGCTTGAAGTAAGTAAGTTGCCTGAATTTTTTTCCTGGCTATATTTTTGCAAAGCCGGTAGAGATTGAAAATTCTTGGCAATGTTAACTGCTCTACTAGCATTGACCATTCCAAAACCAGAATAATAGCTATGCTTATAGCCTGCGGAATTAGTTATTTTTCTAATACATTTTCTTGAGCTTAGATCTGAGAAAGGACCACAGTCAAAATTAGAAGTCTCATCAAGATCTCTAGCACTCATGGCCAGAATAGCATGAATATCAAGCCAACTGATATTCTCATTGGCTTCTTTAACCAATGCTGCCACCCCTGTGACAACTGGTGTAGCTGATGAGGTTCCATTCATTCTACAATGATATTGATTATTAACAGTTGTGGTACATGTACCTGCAAGTTGACCGGTTCGTCCTGCGGATCCTGCAATAAGCAAATTAGAGCCTAAGCTTGAATAATGTGAAATTTCATCATTAGGACTTATTGCTGCTATATGGGCAATTGCGTAATGGCTTCCAACAGGATCAGAGTTTCCATTGAGAAGCCAGAATCTCTGCTGTGTCTGCTGGTTAACATATGAGTATCCACTTCCATCATTACCATTCGCCTTGAAGTAGGCAATATTGTAATCAAGAGCCCCACTCTGAAAATTGCTAAAGGAAGATGAGCTTCTTGGAATGTGGCCAAACCAGGCAGGAACTCCATAGCTACCATTCCAAAGGTGGGCATTTTTTTGTACTGGTTGACTTATTTCCGCCATTGTGAAAGCTGGTGCACTTGTACAGCTTGGCACTAGGTTATTTCCATAAAATTTAACTTTAGGTGAAATTCCTGCAAAACCCTTGTTATTGTTAGCTACCGCTGCAAATAAGCCAGTAACTCGAGTTCCATGACTTCCATGTCGATGAATTCCAGATGGATCTTCACGCATTCCACAAAGGTCATAACCGCCGAGTGAGTTTTCTGATAGATCCTCATGTGATCCTTGGACCCCATCATCAGTGACATAAACAGTTACTCCATCTCCGCGCAGGTTCTGGTTATAGGCGCTTGCAATATTAATGTCGGCTTCATTTTGACCAGCATTAAATCGAGCTGATGTAATATTTGATGAATTACTCCAGCCATCTTGACTTGGTACTCTTTGGGCAACATTGCGAGTTTGCCATTGGTGACAAAAGAATGGATCGTTAAACCACACATTACCTTTGGCATTCTGACCACAAGAGGAGTGGTCAGTTGTACTGGGAGAGCCCGCTCCAGGGCCACCATGTTTATACTCGTCTTCATCATCACTGCCATCTTTATCTTCCTTGTCGTCGTCATCATCATCATCATCATCATCATCTTTCTCTTTTGCACCGCCTTGGCCTTGCTTGGTTTTACATTGCTCAGGATCTCCCCAAAAACAATTCCAGTCGAAGCCATCAGAGTCTCCATCAACCTGGGGTTTACAAGAGGAGAGAACTAAACTTGCGAAGATGAAAAATAGTGTATGAAGAAACTGTTTCATGGCACTCCTTTACAGTAGACATTTAACCTTTCGGTTATTGTAAGGTCTTTCTTGAGTAAAATGATGGGTTAGTGGGTAAGCTCTTAAAATTATGAGTATCAACCTTGTGTTGTAGAAAATCGGATGCCAAAAAATGTGGGCAATGCTGCGGATTCAAAAAAAGAGCTAAATAGTTAAAATAACTCTTTCTGTGTTTATTAAATCAAGTGCAAGCAAGTTTGAGTTTTATCATTACAGGAATCAAGGAGTTGCCATGAAAAAAAATAAATTATTTCTCATAAGCTTTATCTGTGTGGGCTTAATTGCCTGTAAAGCTCCTCTTAATAGCGAGGAAGATGGCGTCAATCCTTGGTGTCAGCTCTCCCCTGACTCTGTTGGTTGTAAGGAGGTCACATCGAATCCGGTACCTGAGACAGATGTTTTGGGCTGCATGGAAGAGCTTGCGAATAACTATGATGAAAAGGTAGATAAAGAAGATGGAAGCTGTGAGTTTGAAGCTTGTATGAACGAAGAGGGAAAAAATTATTCTGATTACGATCAAGTCAGATCAGATTATCGTCGTTATAGCCTTAAGCATAAAGATGCTAAAGACATAATTTCCAATGATAATCTTTGCGGTGAAATTAAAACAGGTGGTGGGGGAAGTACCCTCGATGGGTGCACCGGCAACAATGCCGATATTTGTTATGGCGGATATGATGCGGACTTAAATCCTAAAGAATTACCAGTAAAGGTTGTTTTTTTGGAACTTGCGGGACAGACGATTCCTAATCAGCAGGCTTTTGCACAAGATATGGTTAATGTTGCAAACAATGGTTTAAATTATCAAGGTCATCAGTTGATAAAAATGGCTGATCCTGTGATTATGTCTGATGTTCGTCCGTCGATTGCAATCTTGAATGACAGCAGACAGATGATCTATCGCTATGGAGATGAAGATTATTACGTGATAATCATTGTGAAAAATTACCTTAGTGATGTTCCAGGTCAGGCTGTTGGATATTCTCCTGGCTTAAGAATTGATTATAAAATTAAAGATTCTATTGTTGTTATGGATTATGATTATATCAAAGACCATCAATATGGACCCACTGTCGTTATTCATGAAATATTTCATGGATTGGGTGCACCTCATACCACTCACCAAAATGGATCTGAGGCTAACGTATTTCAACACGGGATGCACACTTATCGTGATCTTAAGTATGGAACATTTCGAAATAGTCGTTGGTATGGGCAATATGTTTTAAGAAATAGACAGATGAACTTAGATTTTTCGATCCATATTGACCCGAAGTTCAGTTATAGAGGTGTTACTCGAGTGCAAGGTGTTGATTGGGATACTCGGACAATGATGTATGCTATGACAAGTTCGTATCAATTATTTTTAGATAATTCGAGTGGGGAAGGATTTAATGGTGCGTACTCTAACATTTTAAGTGTTTACTATAATTCATTCATGGAGTAATGAGAGAATGATTCTTAAATTAATTTACATCGCTGGTTTTTCAATTCTCTTTAGCTTTACGGCTTTTTCACATGATTCGAAAGACATGAGTTTAGAAGAAGCCTTAAGTGCAATTCATGGGACTTCTACATCCGACTTAATATCTCTCTATCCGGATAGAGAAAGTTTAAAGTCTGATTTGCGTAGCTTAATTATAGACCATGAAGATCTTTTTTTGAAAATTCCCGCAATTAAGATTTATGGTCATCTTGTTAGCGTTGATTATCAAAGTGGGCTTGATAACAACGACTTAAGCTTTTTTGAAAGTCTTTTGAGTAAGGGTCCATTAAGCCAAAATGAATTAATCAGAAGAGCGATTTATACGTCGTTGGCAAGTACTGGTAGTTATGAAGCATTAGATCTTTTAAATCACTTCTTTTCTACCGAAAAAGAGCATCATGTTCAACAACATATTTTAGAGTCATCATTGCGTCTTCTCGGTAAAAGTACAGATGATCAATATGGGGAAAGAGCATACTTTGCTCAAGAAACAAGTTCACTTAGAGAGCAAGAGTTTACTTCGCGTCAAAAAAGGCCATGGTCTGATCAAATTGAAAATACAAAAAAAAATAGTCAACGATGGTACTCTACGCTTTCAGATGATCTTAAGAAAATTCCAGAGCTGAGCGAACTTAATCAAGATATGAAAACAAAAATAGGTCACTTTTTAAGTTTAGCTTCAAACCAGGCTGATAAGAACGAAAACGATACTGCTGCGACAAGTCTAGTCGAGGATAACTCAGACGATTTAGATCAAAATGGCAAAGGAGGGGGGGGAGATGCGAGCCAAGCAGCGAGGAGAGACCCTCAATCAGTCGCTGAGAGTGAACGTGATTTGAGCGAACCTGTTTCAGAAGGGAAAATTTCGTTTCTGTTGTGGTTTGCTATTTTATTGGGTCTTTTGTCTTTTATTATTTTTCTCAGAAGAAAAGTTTAAGGTCGTTTTTTTACTTTATATGCAAGAGAGATAATAAAAATCAAAAGTAAAAAAACAA